>CAXTFP010000069.1:0-10191 GCA_964243135.1 uncultured Lichenihabitans sp. | reverse complement strand
GGCTATACCCTCAACGAACCATCGATGCCGACGGCCACCGATCCGAGCTGACATGCGGCCCACCCGGAGTTTCAGCGATCGTGGCCATGCGGCGGCGCCTCTGCACCCGCGATTTGATCGAGGTTGGCGATCAGCCGCTTGAGCAACGCTACGAGCTGAACGCCTTCCTCGACGGTGAAGCCGCTCAACGCCTCGCTGTTTCCATCCAGAAGAGCTTCCCGGGCTTGCGGCAGACGCGCTTCGGCAGCTTCGGTCAAAGTGATGCTGCTGCTTCGTCTGTCTGTGGCACTGGGCGTGCGCCGGATCAGCCCATCTCGCTCCATCCGGGCCAGCATCTGAGCCATCGACGGCTGCTCGATATTTGCGAACCGCGCGAGATCGCGCTGCGTGTCAGCACGACCCTCCTGGAGCGCGACCAGCACAGGCAGATGGCCTACACCGAAGCCCAGCGGCTTGAGGCGTGCCTCACTCAGGCGCGCAAACCCACGCGCCGCGAGACTAATCAGGTGTCCCGGCGTGGTCAGAACGTCGGATTTCATCGCGACAGCCTATTGCACAGGTGACTATGATAGTGCATAGCTGCCTATATAACGAGGTGGCGGGACCTGCGCAACGGGGCTCCGCCGCTACGACCGAGTTTCGAGATGAGGGAAACCTAGAATGAAGGTCGGCGCAATGATCGATCAGGACCTGATCGGCCCTCTGTATGCCGCGTAGATCGCCCGCGATCTGGTCGCCCTGACCGACCTCGTGCGCGAGGACGTGGACTGGCCCGACGGCGTGAACCGGTTGCGCGGCCGGTCGGCTGTCCGGGACTATTGGGCGAAGCGATGGGCGCGCCTCCACACGCAAGACGAGATTGTCGGCATCACTGAAACGGTTGCGGAGCAAATTGCGGTCCGCATCAGCCAGGTTGTCCGGGACCTCAACGGCTCAGTCGTCTCGCGCGGCGAGTTCGAGCACATCTTCCAGTTCGAGGGCGGACTCGTCGCCCGGATGGGCCTGAGCAAGCTTCAGAGATCGGAACGGGGAGCAGCAAACATGGCTGACCATAACGCGCTTGTACAACGGCTGTATCGAGGCTTCAACGAGCGAAACATCCCGTCCGTGCTAGCGCTGCTGCATGACGAGGTGGACTGGGCCAATGGAATGGACGGTGGTCATGTGCACGGGCGGGAAGCCATCCGCGATTACTGGACGAAACAGTGGGCAGCGATAAAGCCCCGCGTCGATCCTCTGCGCATCACGAGGCGCAGCGACGACGTCACGGCAGTCGAGGTGCACCAGGTCGTGCACGATCTAGCAGGCAAGCTCCTTCTCGACGAGAAAGTCCGTCACGTTTTTCGCATCGAAGGGGGACTCGTCACCCGTTTCGACATCGAAAATGCTGGTGGCTTGTCGTCCATCGCTCATGAATGAACTGGGAATTGCCGACCCATCGCTAGCCGGGCTACCAGTCGAATCAGTTCTCTATCGATACACTTGTAGAAGCGCGGCAGCGCGGGAAACAGGTACACCTTTCTTCCCCGATCGGTAGTCTTGCCACGCCTGCTGCGCCGCAACCCGCTGCGGTTCGCTATGGGTGTACCCAAGGGGAACCAACGCGGGGGGTCTGTTCCTGACCGGTTCTTTTGAGGGTACACGACAGGCGAACCGTTCAGATCGCCACTTCGAGTGGCGAACAGCCATCACCGGCCAGTCGGCACCGAGGCTGACCAGCGATAAAGAAGATCCGGCTCACGCTCCTCGTTGCCGGATCCGTCGGTCTCCTCGATCACGACGAAGCCGCGTCGCTCGTAGAAGCGCCGCGCCGCGGTGTTCCGCTGGAACGTCCACAGTGAAAGGCTTTGTGCCTGCCGCTTCGCGATGTCCAGCAGGGATGTCCCCACACCGCGGCCCTGCGCGTCCGGCAAGACGTAGAACTGGTCGATCCAGCCTTCACGGAGCGCGATGATCCCGACCAGCACGCCGCTGTCGATCGCGCCCCACAGCGTGCATTCGGGGAAGACCCGTTCCCGATAGAACCAGCGGTCCTCGTCCGGCGTGTGCAGCCCCGTCAACCAAGGCAGCCGCTCGTCGAAAGACGTCCGATGGACGAAGGCCGCGCCTTCAAGGTCGTCCAGCCCCAGACGCCTGAGTTGGGTTCTCGTCAAAGCCGATATCTCCGGGCTCGATCAGATCCTCGGCAACGGTGCCGACAGCGTGCCAAAACAAACTGTACCCGCGGCAAAGGGAGGCCGTGCGGGAGTGAGATCCAGACGACGGTCTGCGCCTCTGACCTTATCGTAGAGCGCGGTGAGCGACACGGGCAGGTTTCCGCTCTGGCGCGCCGTGGCGTACAGCGAGGGGCGCAGGCCGAGAATGACCAATGTCATCAGCTCGACCACGATGGAGAACAACAGTTCGCGCACGTACTGCCATCGGCGGTGCGTTTCGAACACGTCGTCGATCAGTCAGGCGGAAAAGCCTGCTCCAGCACCGCCCGCGCCATGACGCTCGCCGGCGCATGTTGCTCGAAGCGCTCCAGAACGGCTCGCCAGCCCCGTCTTTGCTCGAAGATGCTTCTGTCATCCAACAGAAAAACGTGACGTTGCTGCACCTTGAAAGGGATGGCTCTTAGGCTGCTTGTCCCCCTTCACGTCTTCCGTCATCGAACGTCGGAAGCAGCCTTGCCCGACGGTCAGCTCTCCGCGTTGCCGGCGACGGCACTGGCGATGTATCTCGCAATCATCAGGTCCAGATGCGCTCCTCCCCCGTTTTTGAATACGGTGATCTCCTGCTCGGCTTGCCTTGCCGGATCCGTCAGGGCGACCAGGTCGTAGAGGTCCCCGAGCACGTGATCTCTTGTGATCGCGCCAGAGCAGATCGGATGCATGAGGTCGCCGATCCGATCGATCGTCGTCTCACGGCAATCCACGTAGATGCGAGCGGCAGCCATCAAGTCGTCATCAGCCTCCCGCATGTCGGGGGTGAACGCTCCGATCAGATCGACATGCGTGCCGGGGCGAATCCAGTGCCCAAACAGGATTGGTTCGCGCGCCATGGTGGCAGTGGCCACGATGTCGGCCTCCCGCACAGCACTTTCCAGGTCGGCGACTGCAACCGGTTTCGTCGGCAGATCCGCAAGCGACGCTGCGAGCGTCCGGCCCTGCTCGGGGCGGCGCGCCCAGATCGAGATCTGCTCGAGCGCGGGCAGAAGCGCGCTATAGGCTCTAGCGAGATTGGCCGCAACGGTACCAGCCCCAGCGATCACGAGATGCCGACTGACCGGCCGTGCCAGAAGCAAGGCGCCCAGCACCGAGTCCCCAGCCGTCTTATACGCGGTCACGAGCCTGCTCTCGATCACTGCGCGGACCGAGCCGGTCTCCTCGTCGAACAGCAGCACATTGCCTTGCACCGAGGGTAGACCGCGCGCGGCGTTTGTCGGCACTACCGTTTCGGCCTTGACCGCGAAGCCCAGTCCAGGGACGTAAGCCGCCCGGTTGAGAAGCGTGGTCGGCTCGGGACCCATCAGCAAATCACCGAGTTCGGGACGGGCGCACCGATGCCCCTGCCGAAGCGCCTCGACCGCGTCGCGCCAGCTCAGGGATCCCGAGATGGCGTCGTATGTCAGCAGACTTGGCGCCATGTGCTTCTCACCTATTTGGAAGCGTCGAGCACAAGCAGCCCCTATGCCGATGCTTTTCCACAACCGAAGCTCCCAGCCGGAGCGCCCTCAAAAGGCACGACCGACCGGCATGCTGAGCCTTCAGATCCTCGACGCGCCGAAGCCATCCACCTGGGTGACGCGCTCTCGCCACATAACCGATGCCGGGCCTGTCCACGCTGGAACGTCCACAGTGAAAGGCTTTGTGCCTGCCGCTTCGCGATGTCCAGCAGGGATGTCCCCACACCGCGGCCCTGCGCGTCCGGCAAGACGTAGAACTGGTCGATCCAGCCTTCACGGAGCGCGATGATCCCGAACAGCACGCCGCTGTCGATCGCGCCCAACAGCGTGCATTCCGGGAAGACCCGTTCCCGATAGAACCAGCGGTCCTCGTCCGGCATGTGCAACCCCGTCAACCGAGGCAGCCGCTCGTCGAAGGACGTCCGATGGACGAAGGCCGCACCTTCAAGGTCGTCCAGCCCCAGACGCCTGAGTCGGGTTCCCGTCGAAGCCGTCATCTCCGGGCTCGATCAGATTCTCGGCAGCGGTGCCGACGACGCGCCAAAACGAACTATACCGGCGGCCAATCGAGGCCGTTCGGGATTGAGATCCAGATGACGGTCTATGCTTCTGCGCAATGGCGCGACAGGTGGCCCTTGCCGTACGTGTTTTCCACTAACAAGAAGCTACCCGCCTGCACGTGACGCACCTTTCCGTCGCTCGTCTCGTATTCGACCGAACCATCGAGCCTGACCGTGAGGTTCGGTTCTGGGACCGTATGCCAGGCGACCTCGCGCATGCCCGCCGGGATGCGGGTGATTCGGATGCCGGACGCGGGATAGCTGGCCGAAACCTCGAACGGCACGGCATCGGGATGCACCGACCTCCTCGTCGTCGGCGACTCGACCTCGTCGAAATGCGACTCGCCGTCCGGGGTGGCGAAGATGCGCAAACACTTCATCGCGGCCGTCTCCTGTCTGCCCGACCGACCTGTCGAAACGAAGTGTGCCGACCATGGAAGAGGCAGCCCTCCCTTCAGAACGACTTGATCGATGGTTCGCGAGATGGCGGACGGACGGTCATGATCCTGCCGTCGGATTTGGCTTTGGCTTGGCCACGCCAGCCCGGTCCGCCTCCTCCACCGCCCTTCGGGCGGTCCCCCTCCTCCGCGGGGCGGAGGAGGACACACGACGGCGCCGCAGCGTCTCCTTCATATCGTGCAGGAGGGGGACCGCACGCAGCGCGGTGGAGGAGGCTCGACCGGGCGCCACCGTTCCCTCCCAAATCGCCGGCAGCGTCGATCACGCGGGCACGCCGCGGGTGCTTCGATACGGGATCTGGCCGAGCCCGGCCGCGGCGTGCCATAGGACGGCATGATCCAGCCATCCCGCATCAAGGTCCTCAAGGACGCTCCCGAGAACCCGAGCGGCGCCTACGTCCTCTACTGGATGGGGCTGTCGCAGCGCGCCGTCTTCAACCCGGCGCTGGAATACGCCGTCGACGAGGCCAACGCCCGCGGCCTGCCGGTCGTGGTCTGCTACGGCATCGCCGAGGGCTTCCCCGAGGTCAACGCGCGCCACTGGACGTTCCTGCTGGAGGGCATGGCGGAGATCGGCCCGGCGCTGGAGAAGCGCGGCATCGGCTTCGTGGCCCGCCGCCGGGAGGGGCCCGTCGGGACCGCGCTGTTCTACGCGGCGGATGCCGCCCTTGTGGTGATGGACCGCAACTACCTGAAGCCCATCCGCCGCTTCTACGAGGACTTCGTGGCCCGCTCCCCCTGCCGCACCGTGCAGGTCGAGGGCGACGTCGTGGTGCCGGTCGAGACGGCGTCCTCCAAGCACGATTATGCGGCCCGCACGCTGCGGCCCCGGATCCACCGGCAGTGGGAGGACTACATCGTCCCCCTGAAGGAGCGGGTGGTCGGCCGCCGCGCCGAGGGCCTCGCCCTGGACAGCACGCTCGACCTGTCAAACGTGCCGCGGCTGGTGTCGACGCTGAAGGCCGACCAGAGCGTCGGGGCCGTCAAGCGCTTCAGGGGCGGGCACGCCGAGGCCGAGCGGCGCCTGGGGGACTACCTGTCGGGCGGCTTCGGCCGCTACGCCACCGTGCGGGGCCGGCCCGAGGCGGGGGCGGCGTCGCACATGAGCCCCTATCTCCACTTCGGCCAGATCTCGCCCGTGGCGATCGCCCTCGCGGTGCGGGGATCCCAAGCCGGCGACGCCGAGGACCGGGCCGCCTACCTCGAAGAAGTGGTGGTGCGGCGCGAGCTCGCCATGAACCACGTCTTCTACACGCCGGACTACGACGACCTCGCCTGCGTGCCCGACTGGGCGCGCAGGACGCTCGACGCCCACCGGACGGACCCCCGCCCCTACAGCTACACGCGCGAACAGTTCGAGGCGGGCGAGACGCACGACCGCTACTGGAACGCCGCCATGCAGGAGATGCGCGAGACGGGCTACATGCACAACCACATGCGCATGTACTGGGGCAAGAAGATCGTGCAGTGGTCGGCCTCGCCCGCGGAAGCCTGGGACATCGCGCTGCGGCTCAACAACAAGTATTTCATCGACGGGCGCGACGCCAACTCCTTCACCAACGTGGGCTGGCTGTTCGGCCTGCACGACCGCCCCTGGGGGCCGCAGCCCGTGTTCGGCAACGTGCGCTCGATGAGCGAGGCGAGCCTGAAGAAGTTCGACGCCGACGGCTACCTGCGCGACGTGGCGCGGCTCGCCGCAGCCGAGCGGGGCGAGGCGCCGGACGCGCCGTGACGGCGGTGCCCTTCACCTTCGCGGTCGCGCTGACGCCGCGCGCCAACGCCCGCGACTGGGACCTGATCGAGGCCCTGCTCGACCTGACGCTGCGCTCCGTCCTGGCTCAGACGGACGGCGACTTCCGCGTGCTGATCGCGGCCCACGATCCGCCCCGGCTCGCCGTGCCGGACCCGCGGGTCGCCGTCATGGACGTCGGCTGGCCGGTGGAGCCGCCCGGCCCCCACAACGACGATTCGGGCCGCAAGAAGCATCTCCTCAGCGACACCGTCCGCGACCGCGGCGGCGGGCTCCTCATGGTGTTGGACGCCGACGACTGGGTCGACCGCGGCCTCGTGGCGGCGGCCCGGGGGGCGATCGGCCCGGAGCACGTGGGCGGGCTGATCGAGCACGGGGTGGCGGTTGATTTCGCCACGCTGCGCGCGGCCCCCCTGCCCCACCCGGCGGTGTCGGACCTCCCCTTCCACCGCTTCTGCGGCTCCTGCGGGGTGGCGATGATCCGCCCCGGGGAGGCGGCGCCGATCCGCCGCGACCCCTTCGCGGTGCTGCGCTCGCACCACCGCTGGGTGGAGGTCGCGGCCGAGCACGGCGCGGCCCTGGCCCGGCTGCCCGTGTCGGGCGCCTATCTCGTCAACACGGGCGAGAACCATTCCGACATCCACGGCCCCTACGCCGAATGGCGGCGCGGCTTCACGGCGCGGGTCAACGCGGCGGGGTGCGCGCTCGACGCCGCGGAGGCGGCGCGGTTCGGGCAGGATCTCGCGGAGCTCGACGCGGCGTCGCGGCGGTTCCGGCCGGGGTGAGGAGGCGTCAGGCCTCGGCGTCGGCGTCGAGGTCGCGCCCCCGCGTCTCCGGCATGAAGAAGGCCGCCACCGTGCCCACGGCGCTGAAGGCCAGGAGGTAGTAGGCCGGCATCAGCCTGTCGCCCGTCACCGCGATCAGCTTGTTGACGAGGTAGTTGGTGCTGCCCCCGAAGATCGACACCGACAGGGCGTAGACGATCGACAGCCCGGCGCTGCGCACGGCGCGCGGCAGCGACTCGGGGATCGCCACGATGACGGCCGCGGCGTTGATCGACGACAGGGCGGACAGGAGGAACGTCACGGCGTAGACCGCCACCGCATTCGGGCTGTGCGCGAGCCACAGGAAGGCCGGCACGGCCGCCAGCGCGATGACGGCGCGCGGCCAGATCATCACGGGGCGGCGCCCGATGCGGTCGGCGAACCAGCCGCCGAGCAGCGGGAACAGGATCGACGCCAGCCCCAGGGCGATCGGCACGGCGGTCGACACCGTCTCGGTGAGCCCGAGGGTGGATCTGGCGTAGACCGGCATGTTGGTGCCCACCGCGTTCGACACGGTCGAGGCCGCGATCACCAGGAACGTCAGGGCCAGCAGGCGGCCGTGGTCGCGCAGCAGGCGCAGGACGACCGCGCCGGTGGACGCCGAGGCGCCCGCGTCCTTCCCCTGGCCGGCCGTCTCGGGGAGGTGGCTGCGAATGACGAGGCCGACCGGCACGACCGTGAGGCCGAGCAGCACCATGACGCGCCAGCCCCAGTCGCCCATGGCCCGGTCGCCGACGGCGAGCGCCAGCCCGGAGGCCAGCACGCCGGCCAGCAGGGCCGCGCAGCCCTGGCTGGCGATCTGCCAGCTCGCGATGAAGCCGCGGCGCTCGGGCGGCGCCGCTTCCAGCAGGTAGGCCGTGGAGGGCCCGACCTCGCCGCCGAGCGCCAGGCCCTGGACGAGCCGCCCGGCGATGACGATGACCTGGGCGGCCGTGCCGAGCGTCGCGGTGCCGGGCGTCGCGGCCAGCATCAGCATGCCGAGCGCCATCAGCCCGATGGTGATCAGCATGGCGGGCTTGCGCCCCGCCCGGTCCGCGAAGGCGCCGATGAGCACGCCGCCGATGGGGCGCATGACGTAGCCGATGCCGAACAGCGCCAGGGAGGCGAGCAGGCTGTCGGTCGCGTCCTTGGCCGGGAAGAAGGCCTCGCCGATCGGCACGGCGAAGAAGGCGTAGATGGTGAAATCGTAGAATTCGAGCGCGTTGCCGAGCACGACGGCCGCCACGGCCTTGCTTTCGAGCTTCGGATGCGCCGTTCCCGCCGCCTGATCGCTGGTGATGGCCAAAGTTCCCTCGCAGTCCTGCCGTTCGGTTTCCAAAGGCCCCCGGCCTTTGGCGGGTTTCAGGGCGGAGCCCTGATCGATAATATCGATGACGCTTCTTCAGGGCTCTGCCCTGAAACCCGCCAAAGGGCGAGCCCTTTGGAATCCGAAACATGATCGAGCCTCGCCGGCACGCGCGAGGTGCGGCCGATGCGCGCCCGCGGCGACCCGCCCCGCCCAGGCCCGGCCCGTGCCCCTGGCGCTTTCCACCTCCGAACCCAGTTCAGCCACGAGCCGGCGCGGCCGCCCGCCGGCGTGCCCGAGGTTCCATGACGCTCGCCCACATCAACCGCATCGCCACGGCCGTCCCGCCGGTCGACGTGCACGACGCCTTCGTGGGCATCGGCCGCCGCTTCCTCGCCGGCGACCGGCGGCTGGCGCTGTTCGAGCGCATGGCGTCCCGCAGCCAGATCGAGCACCGCTGGTCCTTCGTGGACCCCGTCGCGCCCGGCCCCGACGGCGCGCTCGACCGCGACGGCTTCTACCGGCTCGGCGCCTTCCCCGGCACGGCGAGCCGCATGCGGCGCTACGAGGCGACGGCGCCCGACCTCGCGGTGCGGGCCGCAGCGGGCCTCGACCTCGGGGACAGGGCCCGCGCCGTCACCCACGTGGTCGTGACCTCCTGCACGGGCCTCGCGGCGCCGGGCATCGACCTCCTGCTGGTGCAGGCGCTGGGGCTCGATCCCTCGGTCGAGCGCACGGTCGTGGGCTTCATGGGCTGCTACGCGGCCGTCAACGCGCTGAAGATCGCGCGCCACACCGTGCGCTCCGAGCCCGGGGCCGTGGTGCTGGTCGTGTCGATCGAGCTGTGCACGCTGCACCTCCAGGAAAGCGCCGACCTCGAACAGCTCCTGAGCTTCCTTGTCTTCGGCGACGGCTGCGCGGCCGCGATCGTGTCGGCCGAGCCGAGCGGGCTGGCGCTCGACGGCTTCAAGGCGCTGCTGTCGCCGGGGAACGCCGACCAGATCACCTGGACCATCCGCGACCAGGGCTTCGACATGGTGCTGTCGGGCGGCGTGCCGGCCTCCGTCGGGGCGGCGCTGCGGGCCGGGCGCGAGGAGGTGCTGCGCGGCGCCGCCGTCCGCGACATCGATCTGTGGGCCGTGCATCCCGGCGGCCGCTCGGTGCTCGACGCGGTCGAGGCCGCGCTCGACCTCGACGGCGACGCCCTGGCGGCGTCGCGCGCGGTGCTGCGCGCGAACGGCAACATGTCGTCCGCCACCATCCTGTTCGTGCTCGAAGCCCTGATGGCGCGGGCCGAGCCCGGCATGCGCGGCTGCGGCATGGCCTTCGGGCCGGGCCTCACGGCCGAAACCCTGCTGTTCCACGCGGCATGACGGCCCGCGACCTTTCCCGCCGCTCGGACCACCCCGAGCTGATGGACGACCCCGCGACCGACTATCCCACCTTCCGGGCCTGCCTCGTCGACCTCGCGGCCGTGAACCGCGTGACGCTGGCGCATCGCCCGACCCTGGCCTTCCTGGCGGGCCTCGCGCGGCGCGGGCTGTGGCGGCGCGACCGGCCGCTGCGCCTCGTCGACCTCGGCAGCGGCCACGGCGACGCGCTGCGCGCCGTCGACCGCTGGGCCGCCCGCCGCGGGATACCGCTCGC
>CAXTFP010000068.1:0-10198 GCA_964243135.1 uncultured Lichenihabitans sp. | reverse complement strand
TGACGAGGCCGCCCCGGGCGAGCCGGCGCAGGCCGGTGGGACGGCGCACCTCAGGACGGCCGCCTGACGGGGTTGTGACGGAGGTGCGAGCGGCGGCGTCGGTTCTGGGACGGCGGCTCAGAGCCGCCTTCGAGGGCCGAGACGCCCTCAAAAAGAGAGAGCACTTCGGGGCGATCCATGGTAGCCCATGACTCGGGCGCCCCTAGCTCAGCTGGATAGAGTATCGGGCTTCGAACCCGAGGGTCGCAGGTTCGAATCCTGCGGGGCGCGCGATCTGCTTACAAAACCACTGACGTCGCGGCCATGCTGCCGGACCATGTCGGCGATCATGTGCCTCCTCTCCCCGAGCCTGACGAGCGCGTCGCCGACTCCGGCTGGCCTCACCATCACCCGTTCCAAGGCAGCCTTATCGCCGCGGAGGGCTTGGATCCGATTCCGGGGACTGTCGTCGATCTCTGCCGTCCCGCCTCGTCCAGCGTGTCAAGGCGTTTCGGTCGCCGGACGGTTCCGGCCACCTCGGACCGGAGATCCTCGATCCCGTTCCGGAATATCGGTGCTCTGCCTCGCCCGACGTTCGATGAGGCCCTCCAGCAGTCAAACAGGCTCTGAGCGTCGTCAGGACGAGGTGGTCCAGCTTCTCCATCGGCACATGTCGGCCCTTGCAAGCCTTTAAGCCCTTCCGATGACGGACGGGCGGCTGCAGACGAGGAGGACGCGCTTCACGCCGACGCTGCGGGCGACCCGCCCAGCAACGCCGCGAAACGCGCCATGTCGACGTTGCCGCCGCTGAGGATGATCCCGACGCGCTTGTCCCGGCAGTCCACCGCGCCCATGAAGGCCGCGGCGGCCGCGAGGCAGCCCGTGGGCTCGACCACGATCCGCATCCGCTCGGCGAAGAACCGCATGGCCTCGACCAGCGCCGCGTCCGTCACGGTGACGATGTCCGCGACGAGGCTGCGGATGAGCGCGAAGGTGAGAACCCCGAGGTGCTGGGTCTGCGCTCCGTCCGCGAGGGTCCGCGGCACGGGGATGTGGACAATGCGGCCCTCGCGGAACGAGCGCTGCCCGTCGTCGCCCGCCTCGGGCTCGACGCCCACCACCGCGCAGCCGGGCGACAGGGCCCGCGCGGCCAGCGCCGAGCCGGACAGGAGCCCGCCTCCGCCGAGGCAGACCAGCAGCAGGTCGAGCGGCCCCGTCTCCTCGATCAGCTCCTGGGCGGCCGTGCCCTGGCCCGCGATCACGTCCGGGTGGTCGTAGGGCGGGATCAGGGCGAGCCCGCCCGCCTCCGCGAGCCGGCGGCCGATGGCTTCGCGGTCGTCCGCGTAGCGGTCGTAGCCCACCACCTCGGCGCCGTAGCCCCGCGTGGCCGCGACCTTCGCGGCCGGCGCGTCGTGCGGCATGACGATGGTGACGGGCGCGCCCTGCAGCCGGCCCGCCAGCGCCATCGCCTGGGCGTGGTTCCCGGACGAGAAGGCCACGGCGCCACGCCGGCGCTGCGCCTCGGGCAGGGCCGCGAGGGCATTGAAGGCGCCGCGGAACTTGAAGGCCCCCCCGCGCTGCAGGTTCTCGCATTTGAAGAAGAGCCGCCCGCCCGTCACGGTGTCGGCGGTGCGCGACGTCATCACCGGCGTGCGGTGCGCGATGCCGGCGATGCGTTCGGCGGCGCGCTCCACCGCATGGTAGTCGGGCGGCACGGCGAGGCTCTGGTCCGTCATGGCGACTCCGGGCGGCCCGCCCCGGAGGGGGCGTGACGGCGCGCCGTCGGCGATCCTACTCCTTCGGCGGGAGCGCGACAGGGGGAACGACCCCGCGGCGTTCCCTCCCGCCGCGGGCCGCCCTCAGCTCCGGGGCGTTCCGGGGGCCGAGGCGTCGGTCTCGATCTCCGAGCCGTCCTGGCTCCAGCGCGTGTGGAACGAGCCCTCGGCGTCGAAGCGGCGGTAGGTGTGGGCGCCGAAATAGTCGCGCAGGCCCTGGAGCAGGTTGGCCGGCCCGCGCGAGCGGCGCAGCCCGTCGTAGTAGGACAGCGACGACGAGAAGGCGGGGATCGCGACGCCGTGCGCCACCGCCAGCCCCACGACCTTTCTCCACGCCGGCTCGGCCTTCAGCACGGCGTCGCGGAAGTAGTCCTCCAGGATCAGGTTGGGGATGGAGTCGCTGGCCTTGTAGGCGTCGCGGATGCGGTCGAGGAAGCGCGCCCGGATGATGCAGCCGCCGCGCCAGATGGTGGCGACCTCGCCGAGCCTGAGGTCCCAGCCGTAGTCCTTCGAGGCCGCCGTCATCTGCTCGAAACCCTGGGCGTAGGCGACGATCTTGGACGCGTAGAGCGCGTCGCGCACGGCGTCGATGTCGGCCTGCGAGGGCTTCAGGCCCGCGGGGGCGTGGAACGGAAGGAGCTTCTCGGCCTCGCCGCGCAGCACCCGCCGGCCCGACAGGGCGCGGGCGAAGACCGCCTCGGTGATGGCCGTCAGCGGCACGCCGAGGTCGAGCGCGTTGGCGGCGGTCCAGCGGCCGGTGCCCTTCTGCTCGGCCTCGTCGACGATGCTGTCGACCAGCGACCCGCCGGTCTTGGCGTCGCGCTTCTTCAGCACGTCGGTGGTGATGTCGATGAGATAGCTGTCGAGGTCGCTCGACTTCCAGCCCTCGAAGATGTCGGCGATGGCCGGGGCGTCGAGGCCGTAGACCGTCTTGAACAGGTCGTAGGCCTCGGTGATGAGCTGCATGTCGGCATATTCGATGCCGTTATGCACCATCTTGACGTAGTGGCCGGCGCCGCCGACCCCGATATAGGCCGCGCAGGGCTCGCCCTCGACCTGGGCGGCCATCTTGGTCACCATGGGGGCGATGCGGTCGTAGGCGTCGCGCTCGCCGCCCGGCATCATGCTGGGCCCCAGCAGCGCGCCCTCCTCGCCGCCCGACACGCCCATGCCGACGAAGCGCAGCCCTTTCTCCTTCAGGGCCGCGTAGCGCCGGTCGCTGTCGGAGAAAAGCGAGTTGCCGCCGTCGATGACGATGTCGCCCTCCTCCAGGTGCGGCACGAGGTCGGCGATGACGTCATCGACCGGCTTGCCGGCCTTGACCATGATGATCAGCACGCGCGGCTTGCCGAGCGAGGCCACGAAGCCCGCGACGTCCTTCGAGGGGGTGAAGCGGCCCTCGTGGCCGAACTCCTCCACCAGCTTGTCGGTGCGCCCGCCATGGCGGTTGTAGAGCGCCACGGCGAAGCCCTTGCGGGCCGCGTTGCGGGCGAGGTTGGCGCCCATGACGGCCAGCCCCATGACGCCGAGATCGCAGAGTTCGGTCAATTCAGTGTTCCCCCCAGCGGAGCGGCGAGGCCTCGGCCGGCCGCTCGCGCTCGTGATCGTCCGCCCATTGTGGCCCCGGAGGACGGGCCGTCAACGGTTCGGGCCGCCGCGGGGAGGCATTTGCGCCGCGCCGGGGGACGCGCCCGCCTCCGGCGTCACAGGTCGACGCCGTCGCGGCGCAACTCGCCCATGAAGCCCGTGCGCTCGCGATATGAGCCGGCGCGCAGGGGAATGGCATTCACCACGGCCCCGGTGTCGATGAGGATGTCGGTCTCGATCTCCGCCAGCGTCTCGGACTCCTGGCCGAAGCTTCCCATGCTGCGCAGGAACACCGCCACGTCGTAGTCGGAGTCCGGCCGCTCGTCGCCCCTCGCGCGCGAGCCGAACAGCACGACGCGCTCGATCCGCAGGCCGTAGGTCTCGTCGAGCGCGGCGCGGAAGCGGACCAGGACGGGGTTGGCGATCACCGGCATGGCGGGATCCTACCATGAAACCGAGGGCCGCGACGGCCCAATTAAAACAGGCCCAGCACCAGCGGCGCCAGCACGGCCGTCACCACGGCGTTGAGCCCAAGCGCGATGCCCGCGAAGGTGCCGGCCACCCGGTCGACCGTGAAGGCGCGGGCCGTGCCGATGCCGTGGGCCGCGAGCCCGGCCGCGAAGCCGCGCGCCGCGTAATCCGTCATACCCATGGCGTCCATCAGCGGCGTCACCATCACGGCCCCGACGATGCCCGTGAGGATGACCAGGGCCGCCGTCAGCGACGGCTGGCCGCCGAGCCGCTCCGACACCGCCATGGCGACCGGCGTCGTGATGGACTTCGGGGCCAGCGACGCCATCACCTCGCGCGGCGCCCCGAACAGCGCCGCGATGCCGACCGACGAGCCGATGGCCGTCGCGGCCCCAGCGAAGAGCGCCGCCAGCATGGGCACGAGGTTGCGCAGCACGAGCGCACGGTTGCGGTAGAGCGGCACGCCGAGTGCCACCGTGGCGGGGCCGAGCAGGAAGTGGATGAACTGCGCGCCCGCGAAATAGGCCGGATAGCCCGTCCCCGAGGCGGCGAGCAGCGCCCCGACCGCGACCACCGCGACCATCACCGGGTTGACGAGCGGGTGGCGCCCCGACGCCTGCGCCAGGGCGTCGGCCCCGAGCCAGATCAGCAGGGTGACGGCGAGCCACAGCAGCGGCGTCGCGGACAGGTAGACCCACAGGTTAAAGGGGCTCACCGGGCCTCCTCCCGCGCGGGGGCCTGCTCGTCGGCCGCCGAATGGCCGACGAGGCGGGACACGCCCACGAAGACCAGCACGGTCACCGCCAGCGTCAGGGCCGTCGAGCCCACCAGCGCCAGGGCGATGGGCAGGGCCTGGGCCCGCAGCAGCCCGCCATACTGGATCACCCCGACGCCCGCGGGCACGAACAGCAGGGCGAGGTTGGCGAGCAGCCCGTCGCCGACCCGCGCCACGGCGGTCTCGGCCACCTCGGCGTCCGATCGCCCGCGCCCCCAGACGAGGAGGCCGGCCACCAGCAGCACCAGCCCCAGCACCGGGCCGGGCACCGGCAGGGCGAGCCCGCGCGCGGCGACCTCCCCGATCAACTGGCACACCAGCAGGATGGTGAGGCCCCGCACCATGGTTCCGCCTTTCGCCCGATGAACGCCGTGGAGGCGCCCGTCAGCAACAGCATGATGCGGGCCGGCGCAACTGCGGCGGCTTCTGTCGGCACGGAAACAGCACCAGACCGTCGGGTCCGAGGCGGATCGGTGATGGTCGCCCCGCCCCGTAGCGGCGCCGGCCGCGATGGTCTAGGTGTCGCCTGCGGGGCGAACGGATGCGGGATCGGGGCATGCGGGATGGAAAGCGGGCCGGGCGGGGCATGACGGCGATGGCCGGAGCCTGAGCGGGTGGCCTCCGACGCCGAGATCGCCCGCGCCGCGGTGCTGAAGCCCATCGAGGAGATCGGCGCCCGCGCCGGCCTCCCGGCGAGCGCGCTCTACCGCTACGGGCCCTACAAGGCCAAGGTGGGGTTCGACGCCATCGCGGCCCTGCCGGCGCGGCGCGGCCGGCTGGTGCTGGTGACGGCCATCAGCCCGACGCCCGCCGGCGAGGGCAAGACCACCACGACCATCGGGCTCGGCGACGCCCTGAACCGCACCGGGCGCCGCACCGTGATCTGCCTGCGCGAGCCCTCGCTCGGGCCGTGCTTCGGGCTGAAGGGCGGCGCCAACGGCGGCGGCCGGGCGCAGGTGGTGCCGCAGGACGAGATCAACCTTCACCTCACCGGCGACTTCCACGCCCTCACGGCGGCCAACAACCTCCTGGCCGCGGTGATCGACAACCACGTCTACTGGGGCAACCCGCTCGGCCTCGACCCGTCGCGCGTCACCTGGCGCCGCGCCCTCGACATGAACGACCGCGCGTTACGCGAGGTCGTTGTGGGCCTCGGCGGGAACGGCGCCGTCCGCCAGGACGGCTTCGACCTGACCGTCGCGTCCGAAACCATGGCGGCCTTCTGCCTCGCGACCTCGCTCGCCGACCTCGACGCCCGGCTCGGCCGCATGGTGATCGGACAGGACGTCGCGCGGGCCGACGTCGAGGCGCGGGCGCTGAAGGCCACCTCCGCCATGACGGCGCTGCTGCGCGACGCCCTCCAGCCAAACCTCGTGCAGACGATCGACGGCTCGCCCGCGCTCGTGCACGGCGGGCCCTTCGCCAACATCGCCCACGGCTGCAACTCCGTGATGGCGACCGACCTCGGCCTGCGGCTCGCCGATTACGTGGTGACCGAGGCGGGCTTCGGGGCTGACCTCGGGGCCGAGAAGTTCTTCGACATCAAGTGCCGCTCGGCCGGGCTGGAGCCCGCCGCGGCGGTGGTGGTCGCGACCGTGCGGGCGCTGAAGATGCACGGCGGGGTCGCCAAAGCGGACCTCGGCCGGCCCGACGTCGAGGCCGTGCGCCGCGGCGCCGCCAACCTCCGGCGCCACGTCGAGAATGTACGAAAATTCGGAGTGCCCGTCGTGGTGGCGCTCAACCACTTCACGGCCGATGCCGAAGCCGAGCTCGGCGCGGTCTTCGACTGCTGCGCGGAGCTCGGCGTCGGCGCGCATCTGTGCCGCCACTGGGCGGAGGGCGGCGCCGGCGCGGTGAACCTCGCCGAGGCCGTGGCGGCCCTGGCGGACGGCGGCACCGCCCGGTTCCGCCCGCTCTACCCCGACGCCCTGCCCCTCGGGGGCAAGATCGAGACGGTCGCGCGCGAGATCTACCGGGCCGAGGGCGTGACCCTGGCGCCCGCGGCGGCCCGCAAGCTCGCGCGCTTCGAGGCCCAGGGCCACGGCGCCCTGCCGGTCTGCATGGCCAAGACGCCCTACAGCTTCTCGGCCGACCCCGCGCTGGTGGGGGCGCCCGAGGGCTTCACCCTGCCGGTGCGCGACGTGCGGCTGTCGGCCGGGGCGGGTTTCGTTGTGGCGCTCTGCGGCGACATCGTCACCATGCCGGGCCTGCCGCGCCACCCGGCCGCCGAGAACATCGGGGTCGACGCCGACGGGGTGATCCAGGGCCTGTATTGAGGCCGTCGCGCGCCGCGGGTGAACCAGTTCCCGTCGCGGCCGTTACCCCGCCATGACCAGCCAGACCCCCGACACAGACGCCGCCCGGATCGTCGACGCCCGCCACCGCGAGATGGCGATCGAGCACCTGCTCTTCGGCACCCTGCGCTTCGTGGCGCACCGCCATCCCGAGCTGCTCGACGAGCTCGACGGCAGCCTCGAACACCTGTGGGACAAGGCGGACGACGACACGCGCGACGACGAGGCCGTCCGCACCGTCGCCCGGCGCTTCATCCGCAGCCTCCGCAAGGAAAGCTGACCGGCCCGCCGCGCCCCGTCACGCGGGCGGCGGCGCCCGCCCCGGCTCCTCCGCGAAGGCGAAGACGTCGAGCGGCCGGCCGACGCCGCGCAGCGGGAAAGTGCCGACGAGCCTCAGAGCACCTCCGCACCCGGCCTGATCGACGAAGGCCGACGAGAACAGGACGTTGGGGCCGACCTCCTTGGTCAGCGCTTCCAGGCGCGACGCGATGTTGACGGCCGGGCCGATCACCGTGAAGTCGAGCCGGGTGCGCGAGCCGATGTTGCCGTACATCACGTCGCCGTAGTTCACCCCCACGCCGAAGCCCAGCGCTTCCTGACCCCGCGTCTCGCGCACCGCGTTCAGCGCCGCCATGGCGCGGCAGATGTCCGCCACCGCGTGGATGGCGGCCGCGGCGTCGTCGGGGAAGATGGCCAGCAGGCCGTCGCCCATGAACTTCAGGATCTCGCCGCCGTGCCGCTCGATGGGCTCGGACAGGGCGTCGAAATAGTCGTTGAGCAGCGCGATCACGTCGTCGCGCGGCCACAGGTCCGAGATGGCCGTGAAGCCGCGCAGGTCCACCACGATGATGGCGGCCTCGACCGTGAAGCCGCTGCCGCGCTGCGTGGCGCCGGCGAGGATCGCTTCCCCCGCATGCGGCCCCACGTAGGTGTCGAGCAGCAGCCGGGCGAGGCGGTTCTTCAGCCGCACCTCGACGACGGTGGACAGCACGGGCAGCATCTCGGCGAGCAGCGCGATCTCGCCGTCGTGAAAGCCGCCGGGCCGGTCGGTCGAGAAGCTGATGAAATGGCGCTTGTCCAGCGTGAAGGGCAGGGGCCAAGCCACGTAGTCGGTGAGGCCCTGCTGCCTCAGCTCGCCGAACAGGGGATAGACGTCGTCGGCCGGCGCCGTCGCGTCGAGCCGCCCACGGATCTCGGGCGCGCCGCCGTGGATGTCGGCCGCGGGGCTGCGGCGGTAGGCGTCGCTGTCGCGCGCACCGTATTCGATCGGCAGCATGTCGGCCTCGACCATGCCGGGCCGCCACTGGATGCGGACGCCCAGCCACTGCGGGTGGCGGGTCTCCAGGAACATGCCGGCGCGGGCCACCGGCACGCCGTGCTCGCCGAGCTTCCGGCAGAAGAGCACGAAGATGTTGTCGAGGAAGCGCTCGCCGCGCGTCTCGTTGACGAGCCAGTCCAGCACCGCCGTCCGGCGGCTCGGCCACAGGCCCGTGTCGGGGAGCGCGTCCGGATCGGCGTGCGACATGGCGGGCTCCCCCGGGGTCAGCGCGGCACGGGCGGGCCGCCCCATTCGAGATGGGGTGGGCCGGCGCGTCGCACCATGGGGGCCTCTCGAAACCGGATCGGGCGTCCGGTCAGGACGCGGCCGTGCAGGCGCCCGCGTCCCCGGGCGCCGGGCCGTCGGCCGGGGTGAAGACGTAGCGGCGGTCGCAGACCGCGACGCGCGGCGGCCGGGCCGTGGCGGCGAAGACGTCGTCGCCGGATTTCAGCATGGCCCAGAAGGGCGCGTTCGGGTCGTCCGCGTGGCGCTCCATGTTGGCGGCCGTCATGCGGAACGGCAGGGCCTGGAGCTGGATGGCCGTCTGCCCGCCCGCGAAGGCCTCGTGGGCGAGGCCGTAGATCTCCTCGATCTCGCCGTTGGTCATGGCGTAGCAGCCGACCGAGCGGCAGCCGCCGTGCACCATCACGGAGTCGCCCGTCCGGCCGAGCGAGCGGTCGTAGGCGTTGGGATAGCCCACGTTGAACGACAGGTATTCGCGCGAATGCGGGTTCATCTGCCGCGGCGTCACCGCGTAGAAGCCCTCGGGCGCCTGGCGGTCGCCCGCCGCCCTCTTGGGGCCGAGGGCGCCCGAGAAGCGGCAGATCGGGTAGGTCTTGAGCGCGCGGTAGCGGCCCGAGCGGTCCTGCTTCCACACCTCCAGGGCGGCGTCCTCCTTGAAGATGCGGATGAGGATCGGGGCGTCCCGGTCCATGTCCTTCGCGTCCATCAGGGCTACGGTGTCGGGGTAGACGGTGCCGATGTTGACGCGCTCGGCGATGTCGCCGGCGCAGCCCGCGAGCAGCAGGAGCCCCGCCAGGGCAGGCTCGAAAACCGAAGGATGGGGAGGCGCATCGCGGTCGGTGCCGTTCCAGCCTGGAGGAGCGAGGACCTTGCCCGCCGAAGGCAGTCGGATTGTGGCGCCGGGGTCGCCCCGCGGCGGATCGGCCGACCGGTGACGGATCATGGTGAACGAAGCGTGCCGCGCGGGCGCCGCCAAGCTCTCAGATGTAGCGAACTGTGCGATGCCGCACGACTTCGCGCGTGAGCGGGCCGGGGTGGCCCAGCTCGCCCACGCGCCAGCCCCAGGCCAGCGCCGCCATGCCGATCACCCGCTCCAGCGCGTGGGCGTGGCTGCCGTCCCGGCCGATCGGCTCGGGCGCGAAGGCGTCGGCGTCGATGTGCGGCAGCAGCGCCGCGAGGTAGCCGCCGCGGATCCAGAACATCGAGCCGGCGATGAAGCCGAGATCCGCCTCCGCCGTCTCCGTTCCCGCCATCTCCCGCATCAGCGCGGACACGCGCGGGCGGTTCTCGCCCCAGTAGGCCGGGTTGGAGATGAAGGAGCCGGGCGCGCCGAGCAGCGCCAGGCGCGGGTCGGCCGCGAAGGCGCGCAGCGCCCGCCGCGCCGTCAAGGGGCCGGGCAGGAGCCCGCGCAGCGTGTCGCGCCGCCACCACTCCCCCCCGTTCGAATATCCGCTGCGCTTGCCGTGGATCTTCAGCACGGCCGCGTCGGGCCCGAGCGCCAGCCCCCGCGCCACCACCGCGAAGGGCAGGAGGTCGCGGCCTCGGTTCTCGACGGGGTGGAAGCGGATCGGCGCGCGCGAGCGGGGGCGGAAGCGCTCCCAGGCCGCGAACACGGCCCCGTCGCTCGACGACACGTGCAGCTCCGCGCCGCGCGGCAGCGCCAGGAGGCGGGCGGCGAGCTCGGGCACGAGCTCCGGATAATGGCAATGGCAGATCGCCACCACCGACCCAGGCGCCACGGCGGGCTGCAGCGGCC
>CAXTFP010000067.1:0-10264 GCA_964243135.1 uncultured Lichenihabitans sp. | reverse complement strand
CTTCTCCCCAGCGGGGAGAAGGTGGCGCGCAGCGCCGGATGAGGGGGGATCCACCACCTGTGGAATCCCCCTCATCCGCCCTGCCGGGCACCTTCTCCCCAAGGGGAGAAGGGCGCGATCGCCTGCCTCCGTCTTTGACGCAACGTCAGGAGGGCGCCGCAGAGACGGCCGCTTCGACCGGCCCGGCCTGCGCCTCGCGAGGGAGCGCCGGGTCCGCGGCGCCGCCCAGGGCCGGATGCACCGGCACGTCGTGCGGCACGAACAGGTAGCGGCGGACCACGTCGGCGTAGCCGTCGTAGACGAGGGCGCCGTTGCCGGCGATGAGGCGCGCCCTGTTGGCGCGGTACCACGCGGGCAGCGCGTACCACGGCACCAGCGGCCGCTCGTGATGCGCCGCGTGGAGGTTGTTGAACAGGAACAGGAAGCCGAAGACCGGCGCGTTCTCGACGATTGCCGTGCGCTCCGCCACGCCCTCGGCGGCCCGATGCTCGGCGAAGGAGCGCAGCAGCAGGATCGATGTGCTCGGGTAGACGACGCCGAGGAGGTAGAACAGCGGGTCGAGGCCGCAGACGCCCACGACCCAGGCCAGCACCGCGGCGACGGCGGCCGCGTGCCCGGTCCAGATGCGGCGGGTCTCGCGATCGCCGCGCCACAGGGCGCACGATTCCGCCAGGAGGTAGCGGCCGACCATCACGGCCGGGCCCAGCAGCAGCCGGCCCGCCAGCGTGGTGTTGAAGCGCAGGAAGCCGCGGCCGAGCGGGCCGATGCGCGCCCAGGCTTCGGGGCTCCAGTACTGGGACTCCGGATCGTCGAAGGGGTCGGTCAGCGACTCGTCGCGGTGGTGGACGAGGTGGCTCCGGCGATAGGACTCGAAGGGGAGCCATAGCGACAGCGGCGCCGCCGCCAGCGCCCGGTTGAGCTTCCGCCAGGGCGTCGGATGGCCGTGGATGAACTCGTGCTGCATCGAGCTCTGCAGCGCCAGCAGCGGGGCCAGCAGGGCCGCGAGGGCGAGCGGCGGCAGGCGCGCGTGCCAGAAGGTCAGCGCCAGGAAGCTTCCGTAGACCCCGACGCAGAGCGCGACCGACGGCCATTCCACCCTGCGGGGCCGCGGTCGCCCATCGATGCGGGGAGGGGAATGCGCGGCCACGTCGGACTCCGTCGAGCGAGGAAGGGGTGACGGAATCCTGAGGCCGGCCGGGCGCCGCCGCAACGCGGGACTCGTCGACGGCGCGAGGCGATGTTGACCTCGAAGCTTGTTTGTTTACGATCCCATCCCATGCAGACCGTCATCCCCAGCGGCGTGTCGGCGTCGCGCGACAACACCGTCGGGCTGTTCCGCCGCCGCCTCGAATCCGTCATGGCTCGCGCCGGGCTGAGCCCCGCGGCCTTCGCCCGGCAGGCCGGGATCGACCGCTCGACCCTGTCGCAGCTCCTGACCGACGACGCGCCGCGCCTGCCACGCGCCGAAACGCTGATGGCGCTCGCCCTCGCGGCCCATGTGTCGGTCGATTGGCTGCTCGGCCTGAGCCAGCGCGAGGAGGTGGGGGCCGAGATCATCGAGGCCATGCTGCAGGTCGAGACGCCGGACCACCTGCCGGCCGACGACCATTTCATGCGGTGGCTGAACGAGGCCGACGGCTACCGCATCCGCACTGTGCCGGTGGCCCTGCCGGACTTCATGAAGACCGAAACGGTGCTGCGGCTCGAATATGCCGGCGCCTTCGCCACGGCCGCGCCGGCGCGGCTCGGCGCCGTGCGGGCGCGCCTCGACTTCATGCGCAAGCCCGACAACGACGTCGAGGTGTGCATGGCGCTGCAGTCAGTGTGGGCCATGGCGGCCGGGCAGGACCTGTGGCACGGGCTCGCGGCCGAGGCCCGCCGCGCCCAGCTCGTCCACATGGCGGACATCTACCGCGACGCTTATCCGAGCCTGCGGCTCTACCTCTACGACCTGCGCGACGTCTACGCCTCACCCTTCACGGTGTTCGGGCCGAAGCGCGCCGTGCTGTTCCTGGGACAGGCCTATCTCGTGCTGAACGGCTCCGACCACATCCGCATGTTCGCCCGCCGCTTCGACGACATCATCCGCCGCGCCGCCGTGCAGCCCCACGACGTCGAGCGGATGATGCGGACGCTGGCCGACACGGTCGCGTGACGCGGCGATGGGGGCTCCGCAGGGCCCCCGTCGCCGCTTCGGCCGGGGTCAATCCTGACCGTAGACCCGCACCCGGCTGCGGCGCTCGCCCTGCGGGATCACGCCCGGCTCGACCACCGTCGTCGTGGTCGAGGACGGCCGCAGCGTTCCGACAGTCGTGGTGGCGGCACCCGTCGCGGTGGTGCCGGTCGACGTGCCGGACCAGCCCTCGCCGCGCCACTGTTGCGTGCGGTCGTCCATGTCGATCGTGCCGTCCTGGTCCAGGATGTCGGTCACTCGCGTGGTCATGGCGTCGTCGGCCTTGACCGTGACGAGCGTGCCGCCGCGGCGCACGCCTTCGGCGTAGGCGTGGGCGTCCTCCTCGGTCACGCCCACGTCGACGAGGGAGCCCGTGAGCCCGCCAGCCGCCGCGCCGACGCCCGCGCCGACCAGGGTTGAGGCCAGCCAGCCGGCCGCCACGACCGGGCCCAGGCCCGGGATCGCCAGCAGGCCGAGCCCGGCCAGGAGGCCCGCGCCGCCGCCGATCAGGGTGCCGAGCGAGGCGCCCGTGCCGAGGCCGGTGCCGTGCGCCTTGGTCTCATCGCCGTGATACTGCGCGTGCGACTCGTCGTTCGACACGATGCTGATGTCGGAATGGGGAACGCCCGCCCCTTCGAGCCGGCGCACGGCCTCGGCGGCATTCTCGTAGCGGTCGAACATCGCCGCCATGGTCCTGTTAGCCATGATATACTTCCTCTTTACATTCTCGTGGGTGACGGCTTCGAACCAGTCCCGGCCGGGACGGCCCTCAGTTGGCCGCCATGTTGCCCTTGTAGTCGAAGCCGACATCGAGGCTGCGGTCGCCCTTCTTGGCTTTGCCGCGCCAGATGCCGCCCCCGTCCTTCTGCAGGCCGGTCACGTCCGTGAAGCCCGCGCCCTCGATGCGCGAGCGGGCCTGCCCCTCGGTGAAGCTGTTGGCGCCCTGTTCGAGGGCGGAGGTGGGGACGAGCTGGATGGTGCCCGAGGCATTGACCGTGGACCCGGTGTTGCCGGTGTCGTTGACGGCATTGTTGGACGATCCCGTCGTCGATCCCGTCCCGGGCGAGGCCGGCGTGGAGGCGGTCTGCGCCCCGGCCGCGCCGGTGGCGAGCATCGCCAGAGTGGTCAGGATGAGCAGTTTGCGCATGTAGGATGTCCTCGTCGAAGGGCCGGCCTCGCCCGAGCTGCGAGGCGTCAGGCGGGCCGATGTGAAGATGAGACGGAATTCAGGCGTTCGGCAGCACAGCAGAGGTCAAGTCTACCGCCGCGATGGCGAGCCGACGCGGCGCGTCGGCCCGCGAGCTATCCTTTGAAGCCCGACCGTCCCCATCGCAACCCGCGGGACCGATGGATGGTTCGATCTAATCTTGAGCAGAATGCCCAAGAAAAAGTCCGACGAAGCGTGGGGCGACGGGCGAAGGCCGTGTCCGCTCGCGCGGGGGACTGCTCATCCGACTCGCGATGGCGAGGTGCCTCGGCCCACGGAACAGCCCCTCGACGGACGGGGTCCGGCCGGGGCGCGGCGACGCCGAAGCTTCGATCCGATCGATCGCCAGGGGCCAAATACGGGCGATCCGGGCGGCCCGGAAAAAGCCACAACAGATCCGGAACTCATCGGCCGCGGGGGATGTTCTGGGAAGTACAGGCACCTCATCGAGGAGGACCCGGCGAGATGAGCGGCCCCGGCCGCGCTCCTCCCGGGAAGCAGTCCGGCTCCCAGGCGGAGTGTCGGCGGTGCTGTGGTCCCCTCCCGAGGCGTCCCGCGCCGGCGGCGTGAGGAGGGGAGACCCGACCCTGCCGGCCAAAAGGAGCAGACATGTCCGATCTCACCACGAACGAAGTGCACAGCCGCACGCTCACGGCTTTCTTCGACACGCGCGCGGCCGCCGATCAGGCGATCTCCGACCTCGAAGCCGCCGGCATCCCCCGCCAGCACATCAGCCGCGTCGACGGCGGCACCTCCACCACGTCCACCACCGGGACGGGCAGCACGGGCTTCCTGGCCTCGCTGAAGGACATGTTCATGCCGGAGGAGGACCGCTACGGCTACGCCGAGGGCCTCAACCGCGGCGGCTTCCTCGTGTCGGTCCGGGCCGACGAGGCGAACTACACCCGCGTGATGGACATCCTCGACCGGGACGGCGCCGTCGACATGGACGAGCGCGAAGCGTCCTGGCGTTCGCAGGGCTGGGCGGGCCATCAGGCCTCCGCCACGACCTCCTCGACGACCGGTTACGCGGCGACGGGCGCGGCCTCGACGCTGGCGGCCACCGGAGCCACCGCGGCGACGGCGCGCACATCTGCGACGAGCGGCACGGCTGCGACGACCGGCACGACCGCCGGTCTGGCCGCGTCGGGTGCCGCCCGCTCGCTCAAGGCGGGCGAGGACGAGACCATCTCGGTCTACGAGGAGCAGCTCCGGATCGGCAAGCGCGACGTCAGCCACGGGCGCGTGCGCCTGCGCTCCTACGTCGTCGAGACGCCGGTCGAGGAGCAGGTCGCGCTCCGCAGCGAGCGCGTCGAGATCGAGCGCCACCCCGTCGACCGCGCGGTGACGTCGGCCGACGTCGCCTTCACGGACCGCACGCTCGAAGCCGAGGAATATGCCGAGGAGGCGATCGTCGCCAAGGACGTCCGCGTCAAGGAAGAGATCGGCCTGCGCAAGGTGGCCGAGCAGCGGACCGAGACGGTGTCGGACAAGGTTCGCCGCACCGAGGTCGAGATCGAGGACGAGCGCGGCCGCACCGTGCAGGGCACGACGACCGAGACCGTCGTGAACCCGACGAAGGTCGATCCCGCCCGCAAGATCTGACGCGTCCCGCGCCGACTCTCGCTCTCGCTGGGGGGAAGAGCATCGCTCGACGTGACATGCATCGAGCGATTCCATAGAGTGTATCGCCTATCAGGGCTGCACCCCGGCCGGACCATCGTCCGGCCGGGGTGCAGCCTTTCGTCATTGGGGCGTGCAGGTCATGGTGAGCTGGGCCGCGGCGGCAGCGTCGGCCGGCGCCGGGCAGGAGGCGCTCCCGTCGTCCCCGATGCTGGCGCCCGTCGAGCAGGTGGCAGCGATGAGCTGCTCGCCGTCGTTGCAACGCCCGCTGGCCGGCTGGCCGGCCGTGGCCGGGATCTTGCGCAGGGTGAAGACCGCCTTGGCGGCGGGGCTCGCGGGACCAGCAGGTCCCTGGCCGCCCACGGGGCCGGCCGGACCGGCGGGACCCACGGCGCCGGCCTGACCCTCGGGCCCTGCCGGACCCACGGCCCCGGCGGGGCCTGCCGGGCCGGCCGCGCCCACCGCTCCCGGGAGGCCGATCGGACCCGTCGGACCTGTCTCGCCCGCCGGACCCACGGCTCCGGCGGGACCCGCGGGGCCGACCGCGCCCACTGGTCCCGAGGGACCGGCCGGGCCCGCGGGGCCGACGTCGCCCTTGGGACCAGGCAGGCCGGCGGTGCCGGCCTCGCCCTTAGCGCCCTCCGCTCCCTTCGGACCTTCGGGGCCGACGTCGCCCTTGGCCCCGGCCGGACCGGCCTCGCCGACGGCGCCCGCGGGGCCGACGTCGCCCTTGGGGCCCGGATCCCCCTGCGGTCCCGCCGGCCCGGCGGGGCCCACCGGTCCCGCCTGACTCGCGGTGCCCGCGGGGCCGACCGGCCCCTGCGCACCCGCCGGGCCGGGAGGCCCAGGGGGACCCTGCTGCCCGTTGTCGCCCTTCGAACAGGCCGACAGCGCGATGAGGCTGACCAGGGAAACGGCGGCTACGGTGACGCGCATGGGTGATTCTCGTGTTGCGCGGGCAGGCTACCGGCCTCCGACGGCGATGCAAGGCGAAAAGTGATCCCCATCAATCGCCGGATGAACCGGGCGGAGAGGGCGGCGCCGCCTCGCCCTGCACCCGGCAGGTGCCTGAGAAGCTGTGCTCCGAACTCGGCCGCCAAGCCCCGCCCGCGTCGAGGCAGCGGTCGTGCGCGGCGTGGTAGGAGGCATCGGCTTCCCGGTAGACGAAGAGCATCGTGCCGCCGATCAGCGCGGCGATCACCGCGAGGCTTCCGACCAGGATCCCGTTCATGCTGCCGGCTCCGGGCTCGCCCCGCCGGCCGGAATGGCCGGCGGCGGCGCGGAACTTGTATGCTGCTCCCGCGCGCGCCGCAGGCCCCGAGCCTGCGGCGGAGGCGCACGCCCTTTCTCACGCGCGAGCCCCGGCCATGACGCTTCTGAGCAGCACATACGGCAAGGGCCGCGTCCGCGTGATGCGAGTGGCGGGCGAGGGCGAATACCGCGAGGTGCGCGAACTCGACGTCCGCGCCATGCTGACGGGCGACATCGGCCGCGCCTTCACGGAGGCCGACAACTCCACCTCCGTGTCGACCGACACGGTCAAGAACGTCGTCAACGTCGTCGCGCGCGAGAACCTGCGGGCCGGGCCGGAACTCTTCTGCCGCGCCGTGGCGGAGCGCCTGCTCGACAGCTACGCCGGCATGGCGACCGCCACCGTGTCGGCCCGCGAGACCCGCTGGGACCGCATGACGGTCGACGGCGCCCCCCATCCCCACGGCTTCACGCGCGACGGCAACGGCGTCGGCACGGCCGAGGTGGCGATGGACCGCGCGGGGTGCCGCGTGTCGTCGGGCGTGTCGGGCTTCACCTTCCTCAAGGCCACGGCCTCGGGCTGGGCCGGCTACGTCAAGGACCCCTACACCACCATCCCCGAGACCCACGACCGCATCGCGGCCACCGCCATGGAGGCCGTCTGGCGCTGGGCGCGCGACCCGGAGAACTTCGCGGCCGCCAACGCCCGTGCGCTCGCGGTGATGATGCGGGTCTTCGCCACGACCTATTCCCACAGCGTCCAGGACAGCCTCTACCGCATGGGCACGGCCGCGCTGGAAGCGGTGCCGGAGCTCGACACGGTCAGCCTCGCCTGCCCCAACAAGCACTACCTGCCGGTCAACCTCGCGCCCTTCGGCCTCGACAACCCGAACCGCGTCTTCGTGGCGACCGACGAGCCCCACGGCCAGATCGAGTGCACGATCGGGCGGTGAGGCGCGCTCAGCCCTTGACGGCGCCGGCCGTGAGGCCCTGCACGAGGTAGCGCTGGATCGCGAAGAACAGCGCGCAGACGGGGATCAGGGCCAGCACGCCGGCCGCCATCATCTGTCCGAAGTCGACCGAGAACTTGGACACGAAGGCCAGCAGCCCCACCGGGAAGGTGCTGGCCCCGGTCGACGAGTTCAGCATCAGGGCGAAGAGCAGCTCGCTCCAGGCGGCCGTGAACACGAAGCCCAGCGTCGCGGCGAGCCCCGGCAGGGTGAGGGGCAGCACCACGAGCCGCAGCGCCTGGAAGCGCGTGGCGCCGTCGATCATGGCGGCCTCCTCCAGGTCCCTCGGGATGCCGTCGAAGAAGGACTGCATCAGGAAGCTCGCGAAGGGCACGTTGAAGGCCGTGTAGACGACGATGAGCCCCGTCAGGCTGTCGGTCAGCCCGAGCGGCGACAGGAGCCGGAAGATCGGCGCCACGATCATGACGAGCGGGAACATCTGGCTCACCAGCATCAGCCCGACGATCCACACCCTGCCGCGGAAGGCGAAGCGCGAGAAGCCGTAGCCCGCGCCGGACGCCACCAGCGTCGAGATCGCGGCCGTCGCGCCCGACACGATCACACTGTTGCGGAAGAACAGCGGGAACTGCGTGTGGGTGATCACCGAGGCGTAGTGGTCGAACGTCACCCGCGACGGCCACAGCCGCACGCCCTCGCGGTAGAGGAGGTCGTCGGGGGTCAGCGACACCTTCAGGAGCCAGAACAGCGGGAACAGCGCGAAGACGAGGAAGCAGCCGAGCAGCGCGTGGTGCCCTGCCCAGAACAGCCGGCGCCGGACGATGTGACGCCGCACCGTCAGGCCCGCGCCATCAGGGTCTGGCGCAGCGCCACCAGCAGGGCCGCATAGGCCAGCAGCAGCACGAGCAGCACCGCCGCGACCGCCGAAGCGTAGCCGAAGTCGAGCCGCCCGAAGGCCTGCGTGAAGATGTAGCTCGACAGGATCTGGGTCGAGTCCGCCGGCCCGCCCTTGGTCATCACCACGATGAGGTCGGCGAAGTTGGCGATCCACACCGTGCGCAGCATCACCGTGATGGCGATGGTGGGGGCCAGGAACGGCAGGGTGATGCTGCGGAAGCGCCGCGCCGGGCCGGCGCCGTCCATGGCGGCCGCCTCGTAGAGATCGGCCGGGATGGATTGCAGCGCCGCCAGCAGCGTGATGGCGAAGAACGGCACGCCCCACCACACGTTGGCGATCACCGGTCCCCAGATGGCGTGGTCGGGGCTCGACAGGAGGTTGTCGGGCGTCGCCATCAAGCCGAGCGACACGAACCAGTGGGGCAAGGGCCCCACGACGGGGTTGAACAGCCACGCCCAGTTCAGGCCCGACAGGAAGGACGGCACCGCCCAGGGCAGGAACACCAGGGCCTGGACGAGGCCGCGGCCGGGGAACGACACGTCGAGCAGCAGCGCCAGCACGAGGCCCAGGCCGAACTGCAGCGCCAGCGAGGACGCCGTCCAGGTCACGGTGTTGCGCAGGGCGTTCCAGAAGCTGGCGTCGGCCGCGAGCTGCCGGAAGTTGTCGAGCCCGACGAAGCCGCCGCTGTCGGGGTCGAGCAGCGTGAGGTCGCGGAACGCGTAGGACAGGCCCACGGCCAGCGGCACCAGCATGACGAGCGCGATGAGGAACACGGAGGGCAGGGTGTACAGGTAAGGCTCCACCGCCAGGGCGAAGCGGCGCCGGGCCGAGCGCCTCGGCACGGCCCGCCCGAGCGACGCCGCGGCCGTCACCGGAAGTCCCGGGAGCGGGAAAAGAGACGGCAGGGCGCTCTCCATCTTCCGCTCATCCCCGCGCAGGCGGGGATCCGGCGCAAAAATGTCCGGCCGGAGGCCGTCCCCATCCTGCCGCCGCGCGAGGGACGGCACGCGGGGGCATTTCGCCGGCCTTCGGCCGCCTCATGGCGCTGGATCCCCGCCTGCGCGGGGATGAGCGGAGGGGGCATCACGGCTTGCTCATTGCCTTCTGCTTGTCCTTGGTCAGCACGGCCGCCCACTGCTTGTTCATGTCCTCGGGCGTGATCTGGCCGAGCAGGGCCTGCTGGCTCGTCTTGACCGCGACCGCGTCGGCGAAATAGGCGAAGCCCGGCACGTAGGTCGGCATGACGAGCGGCACCACGTCCTTGTCGCCGAGTTCGTCGAACCAGCCCTTGAACTGCTCGCCCTTGTAGAATGGGTCCTGCTCGGCGGCCTTGTAGATCGGCAGGGCACCGGTGCGCTTGTTCCAGGCGATGTTGCCCTCGGGCCCGTCGAGGGTGGCGATCAGCTCCCAGCCGAGGTCCTTGTGCTGGCTGCTGGCGAACATGGACCAGCCCGCGTAGCCGAGCGTCGGATAGGCGCGGCCGGACGGCCCCTTGGGCATGGAGGTGACGCCGAACTCGTCGGGCTTCATCCGCTCGGCGATGGCGATCAGCGCGTCCGGGTCCTGGTCGAGCATGGCGCAAGTGCCGGAATAGAAGCCCGCGACGATCTCGTTGAAGCCCCAGTTGACGCTGTCCTTCGGGGCCGCGCCGCTCTTGTAAAGGTCGACCAGGATCCGCGACCCCTCGATCCAGCCGGGCTCGCCCAGGGTGGAGGTGCCGTCCTCCTTGAAGAACGCGTCGGAGCCGGCCGCGGTGGCGCCGAACATCATCCAGCCGTTGAGGCCGCCGGGGCCGCCGCGCAGGCAGTAGCCCGACTTGCCGGGCAGGGCCGAGACCGCCTTGGCGGCGGCCGCGAACTCGTCCAGCGTCTTCGGCGGCGCGGCGATGCCGGCCTGCTTGAACAGCGCCTTGTTGTAGAACAGGGCCCGCAGGTAGAAGCCGTAGGGCAGCATGTAGGCGGTCTTGTCGACGTAGCGGCCCATCTCCAGGGCGCGGTCGTTCAGCCCGGCGGTGTGGTCCCATCGGCCGAGGTAGGGCTCCAGGTTCTCCAGCCGCTTGCTGCCCGCGTAGAGCGACAGCCAGCGGTCCGGCATCTCCACCACGTCGGGCGTGTCGCCCGCCGACACCATGGTGGCGAACTTCT
>CAXTFP010000066.1:0-10271 GCA_964243135.1 uncultured Lichenihabitans sp. | reverse complement strand
CTTCGAGGCCGCCTTCGCCGGGGTGGCGCCCGACCCCTCGGTCGCGGTTCTGACGCGGCGGCAACCGGAACTCGCCCAGCCGACCGGCGCCTATCTCGCGGCGCAGGTGACGCCCGCCCGCGTCGCCGCCGGCCGCGCCCTCCTCGACCGCTGGCGCGCGGCCCTCGACCCGATCACGGCCCGCACCGGCGTGCCGGGCGCGGTGGTGGTGGCGATCCGGGGGCTGGAAACGAACTACGGCGCCGCCCCCGGCACCAAGGACGTGATCCGCTCGATGGCGACGCTGGCCGCCATGGGCTACCGGCCCGACCTGTACCGGGCGGAACTCCTGTCGGCCTTGGCGATCCTGGAGCGCCGCGAGGCGTCGCGCGGAGACCTGCGCGGCTCCTGGGCCGGCGCCATGGGCCAGCCGCAGTTCATGCCGTCGAGCTTCGAGCGCTTCGCGGTCGACGGGGACGGCGACGGGCGCCGCGACATCTGGGGCGACGTCCCGGACGCGTTGGCCTCCATGGCGAACTTCCTGGTCGGACACGGCTGGCGGCCGGGCCTGCCCTGGGGTTTCGAGGTGCGCCTGCCGTCCGGCTTCGACATCGGCGCGGCCGGGCGAGCGCCCTTCGCGGACTGGGCGGCCCGGGGCGTCGTGCGGGCGAGCGGCGGTGCCATGCCGGAGGAGGGCGAGGGCGTGCTGTATTTCCCGGCCGGCGCGGCGGGGCCCGCCTTCCTGGCGACCGCGAACTTCGAGGTCATCAAGACCTACAACTTCTCGGACAGCTACGTGCTCGGCGTCGGCACGCTCGCAGACCGGATCGAGGGCGGCCCCGCGGTCGCGGCGCCCTGGCCCACCGATCCGCCGATCGCCCGCGCCGACCGCATCGCGCTCCAGGCGCGGCTCGCGGCGCTGGGCTATCCGGTCGACGACCGCGACGGCCGCATCAGCCTGACGCTGCGCGACGCGATCCGGGCCGCGCAGCTCAGGAACGGGCTCACGCCGGACGGCAATCCCACGGCGGGGCTGCTGCGGGCGCTGTCGGCCGAAGGGGCGCGTCGCGGCGCCCCTTGACGGATCCCGAAGGGCGAGCCCTTTGGCGGCCGGGGTGGCGCCCCGATGATGGGTCGTCGGCCTTCCCAGAGCCCTGCCCCCGAACCCGCGGGGAGGCCGAGGGCCTTTCGGGATCGATTTCGACCACCGGCCTCCGGCCCGCGAGCCCCCATCTCATGACACATCCCCACGGCGCCGACGCGGTCTCGCTCGCCTGGGGCCTGCCCTTCGCCGGGCTGCTCCTGTCGATCGCGCTGCTGCCGCTCCTCGCCCCGCACTGGTGGGAGCGCCACTTCGCGGGCGTCACGGCGGCCTGGGCGCTGCTCTTCGCCCTGCCCTACGGCGCCGCGCGCGGGGCCCCGGTGGTCGGGACGGCGCTGCTCGGCACGATGGCTCACGAGTACCTGCCCTTCATCATCCTGCTCCTGGCGCTGTTCACCGTATCGGGGGGCATCCGCATCGCCGGCAACCTCATCGGCACGCCGGCCACCAACCTCGCCCTGCTCGGGCTCGGCACGCTGGCCGCGAGCCTGCTCGGCACCACCGGGGCCGCCATGCTGCTCATCCGGCCGCTGATCCGCGCCAACGGCGACCGCCGGCACAGGACCCACGTCTTCGTCTTCTTCATCTTCCTCGTCGGCAACATCGGCGGCGCGCTGACGCCGCTCGGCGATCCGCCGCTGTTCCTGGGCTTCCTGCGCGGGGTCGGCTTCGGCTGGACGCTCGGGGCCATGGCGCCGCCCATGGCGCTGGCGTCCGTCCTGCTGCTCGCGCTGTTCTACGCGATCGACCGCTGGCACTGGCGCCGCGAGCCCGTGCTGCCGCCGAGTCACCTGCCCCGCTCCGTCCGGATCGAGGGCCGGCACAATTTCGTCTTCCTCGCCGTCGTGGTCGGCGCCGTGCTGATGAGCGGCCTGTGGCACCCGGGGCGGACCCTGCCGCTCGGCCTCGGCGTGACCCTGGCCTACGAGGATGCGGCGCGCGACCTCGCCCTCCTGGCCGCGGCCGGCCTGTCCTACGCCGTCACCCCGGCGCGCATCCGCATCGAGAACGCCTTCACCTGGGTGCCGATCCGCGAGGTGGCGATCCTCTTCGCCGGCATCTTCATCACCATCACGCCGGTGCTAGACGCCCTGAGCGCCGGGCCTTTCGGCCCCCTGCTGCACCTCGTCAACCGGCCCGACGGCACACCGATCACGGCGAGCTACTTCTGGCTCTCGGGCGCTCTGTCCTCCGTGCTCGACAACGCGCCCACCTACCTCGTGTTCTTCGACATGGCGGGCGGCGATCCCGTCCGGCTCATGGGCGAGGACGCCGCGACGCTGCTCGCTATCTCCTGCGGAGCCGTCTTCATGGGCGCCAACACCTACCTCGGCAACGCGCCCAACTTCATGGTCAAGGCCATCTGCGAGGAGGGGGGCATCCGCATGCCCGGCTTCTTCGCGTATCTCCTGTGGTCCGGCCTGATCCTGCTGCCCCTGTTCGGGCTGCTGACGCTCGTGTTCTTCCGGTGACACCGGCGCGGATGCACGCCGCCGCCCGTGCGGCGTCGACGACGGTCGATTTGCTACGGCCTCCGTTCGATCGCTTCCCTCCCCCGCTCGTCCCCGCGCAGGCGGGGACCCAGCGCCAGAAGGCGGCCGAAGGCCGACACTCTCGATCGCGCCCCGCGCCGCACGGTTGAAGAAAGAAGACCGGCCTTCGGCCGGACATTTTGCGCTGGGTCCCCGCAGGCGCGAGGACGAGCGGGGGCGGGGCCGATCCGAGCCGATCGGCCGAAGCCGTGTGAGGTTGCCTACTCGGCCGCCTGTGGCAGGGTGTCGGCCGCCTGGAACACGCCCGAGGGCCCGCGCGTCATCTCGACCCGACGGTTGTGGAAGGCGTCGAGCGAGTCGCGGTGGGTGATGGACACGATGCCGGCCCCGGGCAGGCGCTCGATCAACGTCTCGTAGAGCGCCACCTCGGAGGGCCCGTCGAGCGCCGAGGTGGCCTCGTCGAGGAACAGCCAGTCGGGCTTCGACAGGATGGCGCGGGCCACGCCGAGCCGCTGCTGCTCGCCGCCCGACAGGCGCTGCGGCCAGTTGTCGGCACGGTCGAGTTCCTCGCCGAGGTGGTCGAGGCCCACGGCGCCGAGCACGTCGCGCACGGCCGCGTCGGGATAGGCGTCGAGGTTGTGGGGATAGCTGATCGCCTGGCGCAGCGTGCCGAGTGGCAGGTAGGAGCGCTGCGGCAGCACCAGCGTGCGCGTGCCGTCCGGCACCTCGACCTTGCCCTCGCCGTAGGGCCATACCCCCGAGAAGGCGCGCAGCAGCGTCGTCTTGCCCGAGCCCGAGCGGCCAGACAGCAGCACGCGGTCACCCGAGCGAAGGCTGAAGGCCGGCGCCGCGGTCAGCGGTGTGCGGTCGGGCAGGCTCACCACCACGCCCTCGGCCGCGAAGGCCTCGCCGGAGCTCGGCAGGGTGGCGATGTGAGGCTTGGCGGCCGCGGAAGCGTCGCTCTGCGCCATCACGGCCTCGAAGCTCGTGAGGCGCTGCACGATAGCCCGGTAGTTGGCGAGCAGCGTGAAGCTGTCGGCGAACCAGGTCAGCCCGTCCTGCACGCGGCCGAAGGTCGACACGCTGCGCATCAGCGTGCCGTAGGTGGCAGTGCCGAAGAAGAAGGCCGGGCCCAGCAGCAGGTAGGGGAAGATGTTGGAGAACTGGCTGAAGAAGAACGAGAAGAAGTTGAGCCGCAACGACAGCCGCACCACGCCGTAAACGTTGCCGAGGATCGACCCGTAGCGCTCGGCCAGCACCGCCCGCTCGGCCGCCTCGCCGCCGAGCAGCGCGATCTGCTCGGAATTCTCGCGGATGCGCGCCATGCCGAAGCGGAAGTTGGCCTCGAACCGCTCCTGATTGTACTTCAGGTTCACCAGTTGGCGGCCGATGATGTAGGTGATGGCCGTGCCGAGGCCGGCGTAGATCACGGCGAGCCAGACGAGGTAGCCCGGGATGTTGAACGACAGGCCGAAGCTCGTCATCGGGAAGGCGGTCGACAGCACCCACAGCACCTGCAGGAAGATGGCGAGCCGCAGGAAGTTGCCGAAGAAGCCGATGCCCAGCACCATCGTGTTGCCGACGAACTGGTGAACGTCCTCCGAGATGCGCTGGTCGGGATTGTCGGCCGGGCCGGCGATGAGCCTCATGCGGAAGTGGCGCGCGGGCGACAGCCAGCGCTCGACGAAGTCGTCCGTCATGGCCTTGCGCCAGCGGATCTGCAGCACCTGGTTTAGGTAGTTGTTGTAGGCGAAGATTAGGAGGTAGGGCGTCGCGATCAGCGTGAATTCGCCCAGCGACGCCAGGAACGCGTTCCAGTCCTTGGCCTGGATGGCGTCACCGAAGCCCTGCGACCAGTTGTTGAGCAGCTTCGACATGTACGAGGCGCCGACCTCCAGCGCCACCACGCAGCCGAGCAGGCCGAGGCCGATCCAGTTCTCCGGCATCCGCACCGGGCCGATGAACCACAGGTGGATCTCGCCCGGCGTCTTGCGCCTGAAATAGGGGTTGGCGAGGCGCCAGATGTCCTTCACGTCCTGGACGAAATGCGTCATCGCTTGACCTCTGGATCAGACCCCGACCGGCCGAGCCCGCCCGGTCGGGGTCCGCTCTAGTCGAGGCGGATCAAAGCAGAAAGATGACCGCGTGACACGTGAAGGATCGCTCAGGATCCCTTAGCGGTCGCCGCATGCTGCCGCAGCCAGCCCGCGGCGCCGCCGAGGTCGAGGCCGATCCGGCGGCTGAGCGACCCGAGGTCATCCGGCGCCATGCGGCCGTCCAGCACCTCGCCGATGGCCCACAGGTTGGCCGAGCGCGTGCCGCTGCGGCAGTGGACGAGAACCGGGCCCGAGGCCCCGTGCACGACCGACTGGAAGTGACGCACGTCGCTCTCGCTCAGCGGCCCCGCCCCCATGGGGATGTGCGCGTAGGCGAGGCCGGCCTCCTCCGCCGCCGCCTCCTCGGCCTCCGACCCCGGCTGGGTCGGGTCCTCGCCATCCGGCCGGTTGTTGATCACGGCGACGTAACCCTCGGCCGCGATCTCGCGAAACTCGGCGAGGTCGGGCTGGCTCGCGACGGTGACGTCGGATGAAAGTTGGACTCTGTGCATGGCGTCCTCGGTGAACCGGTTCCGCTGACCCTAGCGCAATGTTTCGCCGCACCAAAGGGCGGGGCGGGACCCGAAACCGCAGGCGCGGGGGCGGGCATCGGGGCGTTCCGCACCCATATGAGGTTCAGCCAAGCGACGGCGCAGAGCGCCGCACGATCAGGAGTCCGATCCATGCTGATCCGCCACCGTCGGTCCTGGGAGATCCCCGAGCGCGACGCCACCCCCGAGCACCTGTTCCTCAGCCGCCGCAGCCTCGTGGCGGGCGGGGTCGCGCTGGGGGCCGCCACCCTCGCCAGCGGCCAGGCCCGGGCCTGGGGCTTCGGCAGTTCGTCGGCCCCGCCGCCGCCCGACGCCCCGGATCCGTCGGCCGGCCTCTACCCGGCCGGCCGCAACCCGGCCTACGCGCTCGCGGGCAACGTCACGCCGGAGACAGTCAACACCGATTACAACAACTTTTACGAATACGGCACGTCGAAGCACGTCGGCGATGCCGCGCAGATGCTGCGCATCCGTCCCTGGACGGTGAAGTTCACCGGCATGGTCGAGAAGCCCCAGGAGGTCGGCATCGACGACCTCCTCAAGGCCATGACGCTGGAGGAGCGCCTTTACCGCCACCGCTGCGTCGAGGCCTGGTCCATGCAGGTGCCGTGGACCGGCTTCCCGGTGAAGAAACTCGTCGACTTCGCCAAGCCGCTCGGCTCAGCCAAGTATATGGTGATGAAGACCTTCAAGGACCCCAAGATGGCGCCGGGCCAGCGGAGCTTCATCCTGCAGTGGCCCTACGTCGAGGGGCTCACCATGGCGGAGGCCACCCACGACCTCGCCTTCATGGTGACGGGTGCCTACGGCAAGCCGCTGCCCAAGGTCATGGGCGCGCCGCTGCGCCTCGCCGTGCCGTGGAAATACGGGTTTAAATCCGTGAAGTCGATCGTCGAGGTGTCCTTCACCGACAAGCAGCCCGAGACGACCTGGGCGGCGCTGGCGCCCGACGAATACGGCTTCTGGGCCAACGTGAACCCGGCCGTGCCGCACCCGCGCTGGAGCCAGGCCTCCGAGGAGGTGATCGGCACCGACGGCCGGCGGCCGACGGCGATCTTCAACGGCTACGGCGCCGAGGTCGCCTCGCTCTACAGCGGCATGAGCGGCGACAAGATCTTCATGTAAGGCGAGGGGCCGGGGCGGCGAGATCCGCGCCCCGGCCTAGTGACGGCATCTTTCAACACAGATTCCAAAGGGCTCGCCCTTTGGCGGGTTTCAGGGCAGAGCCCTGAAAGAGACGTTCACCGTCTCTGTTCGACTACGATGATATCTGCTTATTTTGATCTATTATTCAGGGCTCCGCCCTAAAACCCGCAAAAGGCCGAGGGCCTTTTGAAACCAATCTTGAGTGATCTTCAGCACTGCTGCGGTCAGTCTAGGTCCGATCGAAATCCTCGGCCTACGCGCGCCGCCGAAATCCGAGCCCCTCGACGAGCCAGGACAAGGCCGTCGCGCCGAGCAGCGCCAAGAGGCCGATGAAGCCCACCGCCAGCGGCAGCAGGCCGATGCCCGCCACCGTGCTGCTTTCCGTGCGCCGGATCCCGATGTAGTCCGAGCCGCTGTAGCTCGGAGCCTCGTGCATGGCGACGATCCGCGGCATCGCCACGGCGTCGCCGCTCCCCGTGCCGATGCGGCGCACGCTGCCGCCCGTGCCCTCGGCCAGCGGGCGCAGGGTGTCGGTCGTCGACACCACCTCCTGGAACTCGCGCGGGTTCTCGGGCCCCACGTTGAGCAGCACGGAATTGGTGCCGTCGCTCAGGCGGTAGAGGCCGAGCTCGTCGGCCTTGAGGCTGCCGCGCGACAGGCCTGGCTCGGCGGGGGCCAGCATCAGGCTCGCGGCCTGGCCGGAGGGCGCCGTCACGGTGACGGGCGCGGCGATGCCCTTCACGCTCTGCCGCTCGACCGCGATGTCGCGCCCCCGCGCCGTGGCGCGCAGCGCCTCCTCCTCAAGGTCCGGCTCCTTCATCAACCAATGGGCGAGGCGGCGCGTGAGGTCGAGGTAGGGGCCGCCGTCCTCGTAGCCGCGCGCCCAGAGCCAGATCTGGTCGGACAGCATCTGCGCGACCCGGCCCTTGCCCTCGCGCGACAGCACGATCAGCGGCCGCCCTTCGGCCCCCGACATCACCGGCATGCCCTTCACGGCGTCGCCGTCGACCTGCCGGAACCATAGGCTCCAGGCGGGCGGGTTGGCGTCGGCGCCCGCGAGGCCGCGCGTCACGGGATGCTTGCCGCCGTCGGCCGTCACGGTCGGGCGGAACGGCGTCTCGATCACCCGCCCGTCGGGGCGCACCGGCGCGATGGCGCCGAGCGGCGAATAGAACAGCCCGTCCGGCCCCGAATAGTCCGGCCCCACGGCCATCAGCAGCGCGCCCCCGTTGCGGACGTAGCGCGCGATGTTCTCGAAATACGCGTAGGGCAGGATCGACTGGTTCGAGTAGCGGTCGAAGATGATGAGGTCGAAGTCGCCAATCTTGGAGCCGAACAGCTCGCCCGTGGGGAAGGCGATGAGAGCGAGCTCGTTGATCGGCGTGCCGTCCTGCTTCTCGGGCGGGCGCAGGATGGTGAAGTGGACGAGGTCGACGTTGGCGTCCGACTTCAGGATGTTGCGCCACATGCGCTCGCCCGCGTGGGGCTCGCCCGACACGAGCAGCACCTTCAGCTTGTCGCGCACGCCGTCGATCGTCACCACGGCCTTGTTGTTGAGCGCCGTCAGCTCGCCCGGCAGCGTCGGCACGTCGATCTCGACGACGTTGGGCCCGGCGTGGTCGACCCGGACCGGGACGTCGATGCGGGCGCCGACGCGGGCCTCCCGGCTCGCCACCGCCGCGCCGTCGCGGCGCACCGTCACGGCGACGGGCTCGCCGCGGTCGTCCGTGTCGAGCACCCGCAGGCTGATCGTCTGGTCGTGGCCGACGATGCCGAAGCGGGGCGCCTCGATCAGCTCGACGCGGCGGTCGCGCTCGCCCGCGTGGCCCGTCACCAGCACCTGCACGGGCGCCTTGAAGCCGAGCGCCCGCACGTCGGCCGGCACGTCGTGCACCACGCCGTCCGTCACCAGGATGGCGCCGGCGACCCGCTCGGGCGGCACGTCCGCGAGGCCGTCCGACAGGGCCGAGAACAGGCGGGTGCCGTCGTTCTCGGCGTCCGACCGGCCCGAGTCGATGAAGCGCGTCTCGACGTCGCCGAGCGCCCCGAGGCCGCGGGCGATCTCGGCCCTGGCGCGCTCGGTCTGGGCGGCGCGCTCGCCGATGGTCTGGCTGCCGCTCCGGTCCAGCACCACGGCCACGACGTCCTTCTCGCCGCGGCGGTCCTCGCGCACGAGGTTGGGATCCGACAGGGCGAACAGGAACAGCGCGAAGCCGAGCCCCCGCAGGAGCGTGCCGCGGCGCCGGCCGAGGAGGCCGAGCAGCACGACGGCCAGCGCCAGGGCGCCCAGCACGCCCAGGACGGCGAGGGGCACGAGCGGCGTGAACGACAGGGCGAAGCGCGTCATGCGGGCATCACCTCGCCGGGTCGGTCGCCGCCTACGGGAAAGGTGAGGAAGGCGCGGCGCTCAGACCCTTCTTCGCATGATCGCTCCCCTCCATCGCTCATCCCCGCGCAGGCGGGGATCCAGCGCAACGATGTGCGGCCGAAGGCCGTCCCCCTCCTGCCACCGGATAAGGATCGGCACGCGGGCGCATTTCGCCGGCCCGCGGCCGCCTCCTGGCGCTGGATCCCCGCCTGCGCGGGGATGAGCGGAGGGGGCAGTTTCCCGTCAGCCACGCGACGTAAGGGCTGTGAACTGCGCGGGCCCGTCAATGCGACAGCCGTTCGAGGAGGTCGTGGACGTGGACCTGGTCGGCCTTGTAGTTGCCGGTCAGCGTATAGATCACGAGGTTGATGCCGCCGCGGATCGCCAGCTCGCGCTGCCGCTGCCCGCCCGGCACCAGGGGATAGAGCGGGTCGCCCTCGGCGTCCGACGCCCAGGCGGCCGCGAGGTCGTTGCCCGAGATGACGATGGGCGACACGCTGTCGCCCGAGCGCGCCGGGCGGTTGACGGCCTCGGGCGGGGCCGGCGGCAGGGCCTCGACCCAGGTGGGCGCGGTGGCGTAGCGCCCGACGAAGCTGTCCAGCAGGTAGAAGGTCTTGGTGATGACGTGGTCGCGCGGCACGGGTTCGAGCTCCGGCACGTCGACCCCGGCGAGGAGCTGGCCGAGCCAGCGCGATTCAGGCGTCGCCGGGCCGTCGGCCCGCGCCGTCAGAGCGTCGCGCGTGTCGAACAGCACCGTGCCGCCGTTCTTCATGTAAGCCGACACCTTGGCGACCGCGGCCGGCTGCGGCTGCGACGCCTCGGCCACGACCGGCCAGTAGACCAGGGGATAGAAGCTGAGGTCGTCGCGCCCGGGGTCGACCGCCACGGGATCGCCGGGGTCGAGCGAGGTGCGGTTGGCGAGCGCCCGCGACAGGCCCTTCAGCCCCTCGCGGCTCGCCTCGTCGACCGCGCCGTCGCCGCTCGGCACGTAGGCGAGGCGCGTGCGCAGCGCCGATTCCATGTCGCGCCGCGCCACCCCATCCCTGGCCAGTGCGGCCGCCGCCGCGGGCGCGATGCCGTCGGCGGCCCGCGCGGGGCCGGAGGGCACCGCCAGGGCCGACAGCAGGGAAGCGCCGAGGAGCGCCGCGGCCGTCGTCCCGAGCCGCCGGCGCCCTGTCCTCCCGCCCCGCAGCGCCGCGAGCCCGCCGCCGAGCAGCGCGGTCGCGAGCGCGTCGGCCACGAAACCCAGGAAGGCGAGGCACAGCAGCGCGGCCCTGAGGTCCACGGGCTCGGACGCCTTCAGCGCCTGAAGCCCGAGGTTCAGCCCGGACAGGTCGGCGGGCGCCAGCGCGGCGTCGGGCGCCAGCGCGTTGACGGCCAGCAGAGCGTCGGCCGGGCCGTAGAAGCCCGGCGGGTGGTCGGCCGTGCCCGGGCCGGCGAAGCCGGGCGCGACGGGCTTGGCCGTGGGGGGCGGGGGCCCGAGGTCGCCGAAGCCGTCCAGCATGACCTTGGCGCCGACGCGCGCGAAGGCGAGCG
>CAXTFP010000065.1:0-10272 GCA_964243135.1 uncultured Lichenihabitans sp. | reverse complement strand
CCTTCATGACCGAACAGGCGGCCTCGGCCGAGCGGCGCACCACCGAGGCCATCAAGGCCCACGAAGCGCTCCGGGCCGAGCGGGCCGCGGCGCCCCCGTCCGGCCCGCCCCCGGGCGATGAGCCGGCCCGGCTGCGGGCCGCCATCGCGACGCTGGCCGACGACGTGATGCGGGCCGGCCGACTTTAAGGATGCCAGGGCGGCGCTTCGGCTTCCGCGGCCTCGCGGCGGTGCCGGTCGATGGTCTGGAGGAGGCCGCCGAGCGCCTCCGTCATGCCGGCGCCGCTGACGGCCGACAGGGTCAGGGGCGCGCGCTTGGCGGCGCGCTTCAGCCGCGCCGTCTGGGTCTTCAGCGTCTCGGGATCGACGGCGTCGGCCTTGCTCAGCGCCACGATCTCGGGCTTCCCGGTCAGGCCGGCCCCGTAGGCTTCGAGCTCGTGGCGGATGGTCTTGTAGGCCTGTCCGGCGTGGTCCCCCGTGGCGTCGACGAGGTGCAGCAGCACGTTGCAGCGCTCCAGGTGGCCGAGGAAGCGGTCGCCGAGGCCGAGGCCCTCGTGGGCGCCCTCGATCAGCCCGGGGATGTCGGCCAGCACGAACTCGCGGTCGCCCACCCGCACCACCCCCAGGCCCGGCTTCAGCGTGGTGAAGGGATAGTCGGCGATCTTGGGCTTGGCGGCCGAGACGGCCGCGAGGAAGGTCGACTTGCCGGCGTTGGGCAGGCCGACGAGTCCCGCCTCGGCGATGAGCTTCAGGCGCAGCCACACGGTGCGCTCGATGCCCTCCTGGCCCGGGTTGGCGTGGCGGGGCGCGCGGTTGGTGGAGGTCGTGAAGTAGCTGTTGCCGAAGCCGCCGTTGCCGCCGCGGGCGAGCGTCACGGTCTGGCCCACCTCGGTCAGGTCGGCCAGCAGCGTTTCGCCGTCCTCCTCGAAGATCTGCGTGCCAGCCGGCACCTTGAGCAGCGCGTCCGATCCCTTGCCGCCGGCTCGGTTCTGGCCCATGCCGTGCATGCCGGTCTTGCCCTTGAAGTGCTGCTGGTAGCGGTAGTCGATCAGCGTGTTGAGGCCGTCGACGCATTCGACCAGCACGTCGCCGCCCCGCCCGCCGTCGCCCCCGTCCGGGCCGCCGAACTCGATGAACTTTTCCCGGCGGAAGGACACGCAGCCCGCGCCCCCGTCGCCGGAGCGGATGTAGACCTTGGCTTCGTCGAGAAATTTCATGGGGCTGAGATAGGTGGTCGGGGGGCCGCGGTCGAGGGCGGTATCGGCCGGGGCTGGGATGTTCGCCCTGTCGCTGCAGGCGCTGATTCCCAATTTCTATTTACCGTTGTGGACGAGATGATCTCAACAGCTGTCACATCCGTACTCGATTCGGAAGGACTCAGGTTCCATATCCTTTGCACAATCTATGTCAGCGTTTCTCGATCTGATAAACGCTGACACAAATCGACCTTTTCATACCAGATCCTTCAATCATCGTATCCAGCCTGATCGATGTTTGATCGAACTCGACTCAGCACAGCTGCTGCGCGACTCGGCGGCTTTCTTACGCACTCCTTCCAGCAGTCCCATCACCGGCGCTGAGCCGCGCTTCGTCCTCGACGGCCTGGATCTCGGCCATCAATCGGTCATCCAGCGGACCCTGCTGGATGATGGCGAAGTTGTCGCGCGCCTGCGCGGGCGTACGGCAACCCGGTAAAGGGATCGTCCGGTCCGATTGCGCGAGGACCCAGCCCAGCGCCCCTTGCGCCGGCGTGCGGCCGTCGGACGTCAGCAGAGCCTTGATCCGGGCGATCCGGTCGAGAAGGGAGGGAGACGGCCGTCCTGTCGCGTCGAAATAGTCGAGCCACGCAGCACCGCTGCCACGGATATCATCGGAGCCGATCCCCGCACTGTTCGGATGGTACTTGCCCGACAGCAGCCCCATGGCGAGCGGCTGACGGCTGAACGACCACAATCCGCGCTGTTCGACCGCCCGCAGCATGGAGTCTGCCGGCTTGAAGAGGTTGAGGTCGTGTTGCACGGCCACGAAGCCCGGCCGGTCGCTGAAGGCCATGGCACCCGGCACGTCGTCGGTGCTCCAGCCGAAGCCGCCGATCTTGCCTGCTTCGAATGCCTTCGAGAATGCGTCGAAAACTCCGTGGCTCCGTTCGACGGGGTGGCCGTTGAGGTGAAACTCGACGAGATCGAGGTGGTCGAGTCGCAAGCGGCGAAGCGACCCGTCTATGGCCTGCGCGATGACGGCGGGATCGTCGGTGGTGCCGACGATGTCGCGGGTGACGGGATCGCAGACCATGCCGACCTTGGTGGCGACGACGAAGCGGTCGCGATCGATGCCGCTCTCCCGCATCGCCCGGGCGACGATGTGCTCGGCATGGCCTCCGCCATATTGATCCGCCGTGTCGATGATCCTGACGCCGAGATCGAAGGCCTCGCGCAGCGTCGCCAAGCTCTCGGCGTCATCGACCCCGCTCCAGCCCGTCGACTGCTCGCCCCAGCGCTGCGCACCGCCCATGACCCAGGTGCCGATGCCGATCCGCGGAACCGTCTTACCGTTCCAAAGCGTCGCCGACATACGGTGGTTCACGCCGTCCTCCCCCGCTCGACCTCGTCGTAGACGCGCAGCTTGTGGGCCAGGAGGGTCTCGCACCGGTCCAGATCCTCGCGCCGGCGCGCCAGTTGCCGCCCGTGCTCCTGCAGGATCTCCTTGCGCTCGGGAACGGTGTGGTCGCCCGCGTGGACCAGCACCGCGTATCGGCGCATCACCCGCATCGTCATGCCGGTCGCCCGCAGCCAGCGGAGGACCGTGAGCCAATCGACGTCCTCCGGCGAGAAGCGCCGGTGCCCCGCGGGTCCGCGTGTGATGGCGGGCAGCATCCCCGAGCGCTCGTAGTAGCGCACCGTATCGATGCTGAGGCCGCTGGCTGCGGCCGCCTCGGCGATGAGCATGGCCACCTTCCCGATTCGCTTGAAAACCGGTCGATAGAGGATTGGAGCTACTCCAGGTCAAGACGGACCTGCTGGTGGCTGCCCAGCCCCGATCGACGCGGCAGCGGGGAAGCGCGCCGGGCCTGAGGCACCTGACGGGCCTCGGCGAGGGCCGGAGGTTTCAGCCTACGGCAAGGGCGTCCGTCCTCGTGCAGTCCAGGGATCGTGCAACGGAACGCCGGTTCGTGAGAAGCCGCCCGCGTCGCGCGACACGATCGTCATGCCATGATGAAGGGCAGTCGCCGCGATGATCAGGTCGGGTTGGGAGAAGGTGTGCCGCAACCGGCGCCCTTCCTCGACGAGCAGGCGCCATCGCAGCATGACATCCTCGGAGATGGGCAGCGTTCGCCCGTGAAACATGGGCCGTATCGTCGACGCGAGCCAATCGTTCAGAGCAGACTGCTTGTTCTCATCCTCGACACGATCGATCCCGAACCTCAGCTCGGCCAGAGTCACGACGCTGATGTGGAGAGTATCCAGGTGCTGCGCAGCCACGAAGGCGATGACGTTTCGATCCGGTTTGGGGCGACGGAGCTCGGACAGCACATTGGTGTCGAGCAGCCATTCCGTCACAGCGACAGGTCGCGCACGGGCAGAGGGCCGCGCTCCGGCGCGATCTCGACGTCGCGATACGGAGAAGTCGCACAGGCGTCGATGAGAGCCTGACCGGTGCGTCCATCCCGCAGGCGATGAAACTCATGGGCGGAGATGACGACGACATCGCCCAGACCGACGATGCTCACATGCTGCGGCCCATCGTGATAAGCGCTGCGCATCACATGAGCGAGGGGGGTCGCGTCATCCTGAAATGACCAGTGACCCGGTGGCAGGGGTGTGTCCATTCGATGCTGGCCTCCGATCGACATCACGAGATGTAAGGCCTCGCGCGAGCGTCGTTCAAGGTCCTGCATCATGGCGATGGTTCGGCGGCGTGTTCCACCGTCGGTTATCTCGCGAGCCACACTGCATTCGCCTGGGCCAGTCGAGCAAATCGACCCGGATGGACGCCCTCCGCTCGCCGATGCCATCCTGCGGAAATCCAGGAGACCCGCACCATGATGCCCGATCCCGAGCGCGACCTCGTCCTCAACCGCCGCGTCGCGGCTTCGCCCGACAGGCTGTACCGGTGCTGGACCGAGCCGGAGCTGCTCAGGCGCTGGTTCGCGCCCGAGCCCTGGACGGTGCCGGTGGCGGAGCTCGACGTGCGGGTCGGCGGCGCGAGCCTCGTCGTGATGCGGGCGCCGGACGGCACGGATTATCCGAACCGGGGCGTCTACCTCGACGTCGTGCCGGGCGAGCGGCTCGTCTTCACGGACGCCTATTCGGACGCCTGGACGCCCCCCCCGACGCCCTTCATGACCGTGATTCTGCCCTTCGCGTCCGACGGCGACGGCACGCATTACGCGATCAGGGTGCGCCACTGGACGGCGGCCGACCGGGAGGCGCACGAGGCCATGGGCTTCCACCAGGGCTGGGGCCGCTGTGCCGACCAGCTGGCCGAGGTGGCGGCCGGCCTGCCGTGAGGCTGCGCCGGGCGGATCAAGCGAATTTCGCCCTGAGGCGTTTCGCGGCGTCACGCGGGATCGGCTTGCCGTGGCCGAAGCAGGCGGTGTCGAAGTCGAGGGCGGCGAGCTTGCGCTGGCTCCGCTCGCCCTCGGCGCGGTCCTCGTAGCCGATCGGTGGCCCGAGGCCAATCACGTTGGAGCAGGCGTCGCCGGCGAAGAGCACGCCCCGCCCTTCCCACAGCAGCGCGACCTGCCCGGCGCAGTGGCCCGGCGCGTGGATGGCGCGCAGCCCGCCCGCCACGGGCAACCGGTCGCCGTCCGCGATCCGATGGTCGATCGCGCAGGGCTCGGTCTTGCCGCCGCCGTGCGTGGAGAAGGTGAAGAGGAGGCGGGGCAGCAGCCCAGGCGCTGGCGTCATGGGGCGGGCGCCCGTGCCCCGCTCGGCGATGGGAGCGTCGAGGGCGTGGATCCAGGTCTGGGCGCCGGTCGCGCGTTTCAGAGCCGCGAGGCTGCCGATATGGTCCAGGTGAGCGTGGGTCAGCACGATATGGCGGAGGTCGCCCGGCGCCCGGCCGAGCCCGCGCACGGCGCCGAGGATCACCTCCTCCCGACCGGGCAGACCCGCGTCGATGAGCGTCAGCCCGTCCGGCCCGTCGAGCAGGAAGGCGTTGACGTAGCTGACGGGCACGAGGTGCAGGCCCTTGGCGATCTCAGTCACGGCCATGGCTTCGTCCTCCTCGCAGAGTCCTGTTCAGACCACCGGCGACGCCCCTGCATCCGTCCCTTTCCCCATCGAGGGGGTGGCGGGGGTTATTCTCCAGTCTGGATGATCACCCATGGGGGCGGAAGGTCGAAGGGCCGCCGCCAGGGCTCCGCCCCCGAACCCGCCGAAGGGCGAGCCCTTTGGGATCCCTTCCGCGGAACGATGTCCCACCCAGTCAGGGCGCCAGGGTGCCGATCAGGCGCAGCAGCGCGAGCGTGTCGGGCGCCGAGGGCGCGCGGCCGAGGAACGTTCCGATTTCGATCGGCGTCACGGCGCCGCCAGACGGCAGGTTGGCCCTGTGGACCACGTGGACGGTCCCCGTCGCCGCGTGGCGGCCCAGGAACCAGCGGTCGCCATTCGAACTGGAGGCGAACTCGCGCAGCCCCTCGTCCATCGCGGGCTCCCGAGCGCCCCCGCCGATGTCGGCGACGGTCCCCTGCTTGTGGCCGAGGTCGCTGCGCAGGTCCTCGATGGCCCTGGTCTGGCGCTCGGCCTGCGCGATCAGGCCGTCGACGGCGTCGATCAGGGCGGCGTGGAGCCGCCCTGGGTCCTCGGCGCCCCAGGCCTCGCGCAGGATCCGCCGCAGTTCCGCGAGGGGCTGCCGGGCACGATTGGCCTGCGGGCCATCGTCGTCGATGCTCGACATCATCTCGCCCCCTGGAGGTGGGCGCCCTGTGGCCCGCGAGGAACCTACGCCGGATCGGCCCGGCGCGCGAGGCCAATGGAAAGCCACCGGCTCTGCCCCGTCATGACGCTGCCCCCGACGATCCCGAGGCCTCGCAGCATCCACAGGAGGCCGACGAGCTTGAGGACGACACCGAGCCCCTCGTGATGAGCATCGCCCCCTCAGCACGACCAGCCGGCCGCGGCGTCGACCGCGGCCTTCAGCGCGGGGCTGATCCCCATCACGTCGGACTCGCCCATGCGCAGGACGTAGCCCCAATCGGCCAGGATGCCGAGCAGCTCCCGCCGCTCCTCCGGCGGCAGCGCCCAATATTCGAGGTGGACCATCGTGGGCCTGTGCCCGGCGCGGTCGACTTGGCGCAGGATGTCGAGCTCGCAGCCCTCGGCGTCCACCTGGAGGAGGTCGATGCGGGTCACGGCGTGGCGCTCGACGAGCGAGGCCAGCGTGAGGCAGGCCACGGGCTCGTGCCGCGCGTGGTCGAGCAGGGCCGCGTGCAGCTCCGTCCCGACGCCCACGCCCACCCCGCCCAGCGCGTTACGCTCGGGATGGAAGGTGCCCAGCCCCTCGGCCCAGAGCGGCACGGCCCCCGCGTGGGCCGCCTCGCGCCCCACCCGCAGCATGGTGCGCTCGCCGTCCGCCTCGGTCAGGGCCGCGTTGACCAGCGTGACGCCGTCGAAGCCGGCGTAGTTGCGCGACAGGGCCTCGAACAGATCCGGCAGGGGTTCGAGGATGAGCCCGCGCCAGCGGTAATGCTTGATGAAGGCGTAGACGGGATCGTAGCGCTTGCCGTCCATCCCCCCGACCTGGAGAAAGGCGAGATCCGGCGCGAGGCGCGCCAGCGCGTGCAGCACCGTTTGGAGCCAGAACTCGTAGGAGCGGGCGTAGCCGGGCGAGGCCGCGGCGAGGCGGTCCGACAGGGCGAAGTAGCGGGTGAAATCCTCGGCGTCGAACTGCGCCACCTGCTCGGCGCGCAGCCGCCCGGCCTCGTCGGCCGCGGGCGCCGGAGGGGCGACATCCTGGGTCATGGCGCGCTCCGCATCGTCCCACCCCCTCCGGCGACCCCGACCGCCGTCACGTCGGCACCGGCGCGGCGGCCCGCGCCCCGCAGGCATGGCAGAACTGGGCGAAGGCGCTCTTGCGGGCCGCGCAGGCGGGGCAATCGTTGGACAGGCCGATGCCGCAATGGGGGCAGAAGGCGTTGGCGGGGTTCTTCACGTCGACCGGGCGCTCGCAGCCGGGGCAGATCCCCTTGGCGAGCCGGACCAGCGCCGTGTCGTAGTTCAGCTCGTCGCGGCGCACCACCTCGGGTTGCTGCTCGATCAGCCTCTGCTGCGCGAGGCGCCGGTTCAGCGCCGCGACGCAGTAACGGCCGACCAGCACCGTCACGAGGAGGCCGACGCTGTAGTAGACGTAGCCGCCGTAGCTCGGCAGGTAGGGCACGACCTCGACGAAGAAGGTGAAGAGCGCGAAGATGATGAAGCCCCACACAAAGGGCCAGTAGGGGCCGCCGCGCCGGCGCATGAACAGCCAGCCGGCGATGCCGAGCAGGGGCAAGGTCAGCGCGAGGCGGTACAGGAAGACCCTGAGCTCGGCGCGCGCGGTCTCGGCCTGCACGCGCTCGGCCGCGGCGGCTTCGAGGGCGTCGAGCCTGCCCTGGGCCGCGCTCTCCGCCTGCTGGGCGTCGAGGGCGGCCTGCTTCTGGTCCTCGACCGAGTGTCGCGCGTCGTTCTGTGCCGCCTTGAGGGCGTCGAGCGCCCTCGTCCGTTCGATCAGCTCCGCGTCCTGGCTCGGCAGGCTGGTGGCCTTGCGGGTCGCCAGCCAGTTCCCGAACGTGTCGCGGTCGTTGCCGTAGGCCGCCTGGGCGGCCTGAAGCTTGAGGTTCGCCTGGTCCAGGGCGCGGTCGGCGTCCTCCCCGGCGGCCTTCGCGGCCGTGATCGCGGCCCGCAGCGGGGCCGCCGCGGCCGGGTCGACCCCATCCTCGCCGCGGATCTGCTGGTCGACGCGCGGCAGGTCGTCAACGACCGTGCCGCCGAGGCCGATGAGGAAGCCCGCGAAGACCAGGGCCAGCAGCCAGAGGCCGCGATCGAACCACTTGGCGGACAGCCGGAGCGACCGGCTCATGTCGGAGGCCGGGGGGCGCTCGGCGGCTCCGCGCGGCCGGCCTCGGGCGGGGTGATCATCATCCCTTGTAGCGGGCCGCGCCCTCCGCGGTCAACGCCGCCGGAGGCCCGGGAGCGGGCGCCGCCTCACTTCCGCGTCGTCCCGTAGAAGACCACGTCCTGGGTCGGGCCGAGCACGAAGTCGTGCACGGCGGCGCGTAGGGCCGTCTGCTTCACCTCCTGGAACATGATGATGAAGGGGCTGTCGTCGAGCAGCTTCTGCTGCAGGTCCTTGTACATCTGCTCCCGCCGGCCCGTGTCGCGCTCCGCCACCGCGGCCGCGGTCATGCGGCTGATGTCGGGGATCAGCCACGAATTCCGCCACGCGAGCGGCTTCGTGGCCGGATCGTCGGAGTTGTCCGTGTTGCGGGCGAAGCTGTCGGCGTTGGTGTGGGGATCCATGTAGTCCGGTCCCCAATAGATCAGCAGCATCTGGTGCTGGCGCGCCCGGAACTTAGTGATGACGGACTTCTGCTCGCCCGGGATGATCGTGACCCGGACGCCGCCCTGCGCCATGCTGGCGTAGGGGGCCGAATTCGACGCGTCGAGCGTGATGTCGAAGCCGTTCGGGAACCCGGCCTCGCTCAGCAGCCGCTTGGCCTTGGCGGGATCGAAGGTGAAGGGGTTCTTGTCGAGCGAGGCCCAGAAGCCCGACGGCCAGAACGTCTGGTGGACCTGATACTGCCCCTTGAGGAAGGAGTTCGCCATCCCGTCGTAGTCGACGAGGTCGTGCAGCGCCTCGCGCACCTTGGGGTCGTTCAGCGGCGGCGCCTTCACGTTCAGCCCGATGTAATGCAGCGTGGCCTGGGGCGAGGCCGTGACCACCACATCCTTGTCGGACGCGAGGCTGGCCACCTGGTCGGGCGTGAGGTCGCGGGCGATGTCGGCGTCGCCCTTCTCGATCAGCAGGCGCTGGGCCGCGGGCTCGGGCACGTGGCGGATGACGACGCGCTTCAGCGGCGGCGCGCCCTCCCGGTAGGTGGGGTTGGCGTCGAGCACGACGCTCTCGTTGGCCTTCCAGGAGCGCAGCGCGAAGGAGCCCGACCCGGCCGAATGGGCCTTCAGCCACCCGTTGCCGAGGTCGCCGCCCGCGTCATGCGCCATCGCGGCGGCCTTCTCGATCACGGAACCGACGATCGACGACAGCAGCGACAGCACCAGCGAGGGCGCATCATCGGGCACGATGGTGATCTGCAGCGTCGCGGGGTCGACCGCCTTGACCATGGCGTCGACGTTGTCCTTGGTCCAGCCGAGCTGGGTGATCAGGAAGGCGGGCGACTTGTCGAGCTTGACGACGCGGGCGAGCGAGAAGGCCGCGTCCTCGGCCGTGATGGGCTTGCCGGACGTGAAGGTCAGGCCCGGCCGGATCTTGAACACCATGGTCTTGCCGTCCGGGCTGACCGTCCAGCTCTCGGCGACGCCGCCGACCAGCTTGGTGATGTCCTTGGGGTCGTTGCGGATCAGCCGGTCGTAGATGTTGCTGTCGACCTCGACGCCCGTCAGCTCGTAGCATTCGGCCGGGTCGAGGCTGATCATGTCGTCGATATTCTTGGCCATGACCAGCGTGTCGGCCGGCGTCGCGGCGCGGGCCGGGGCCGCGGCGGCCGTCAACGCGGCCAGCGACAACGCCTTGAAGACGCGCGCCTTCGATCGATCGGACATGGACCTTCTCCGCCTTCCGGCGCCGTCGCCGGTTCCCGCCCCCGCCGTGACGGGGAACGGCGGCGCGCATGCAAGGATGCTGCCGCGGCCCCGCGGCCTCACCCGGCCTCGGGTCGGTCGCCCGCGCGAGATCGTTCCGGGCGGGCGCGTCTCGTCGAGACGACATTGATCAACAGCAACGGCGCCGGTGCGGGGTGAAGTGGACTGCCCGTCCGATCACCTATACGGCCATCGCACCGACCAGGACTGCGAGTGTGCGACGCCATTCTGGAGAACGAGGCGGTCGGCCAAGAGGCTTGCGGCCTCGGAGGGGCCATGCTAGGCACTCCGCACCGTTCGCGACACGGCCCGGAGAGGTGGCTGAGCGGTTGAAAGCACCGCACTCGAAATGCGGCATACCCGCAAGGGTATCGCGGGTTCGAATCCCGCCCTCTCCGCCACTGCCTTCGAAGCGCCGTCACCGCGTGCCGAACATCCGGTCGCCGGCGTCGCCCAGGCCCGGCACGATGTAGCCG
>CAXTFP010000064.1:0-10279 GCA_964243135.1 uncultured Lichenihabitans sp. | reverse complement strand
GGGTGCCGAGGTGCTCCTTCGCGATACGCTGGAAGTAGGCCGTGTAGTCGTTTGACGTGAAGGCGTTTTCCTGGCCGCCGAGTTCCGCCACGATCTCCGAGAACTTGCCCTGCGGGTGGGTGGCGGTGCCCTTGAACATCAGGTGTTCGAGGAAATGGGCGATGCCGGACTTGCCGACCGGGTCGTCCGCCGAGCCGTTGCGGTACCACACCATATGGGTGACGACGGGGGCGCGGTGGTCGGGGATCACCACGATCTCGAGGCCGTTGTCGAGCCGGCCGTGGCTGATGACCGGGCCGCCGCGCGTTTCCCCGGACGGCGACACGGTGAGACCCAGGGCGGACGGGGGGAGCGGAGCGGCAGGAGACATGGGTCGGGGTCTACGCGCTGGAGGACGGGGCGGAGGTCCGCCGAGCTGAACGTCCCTCGCGGACCCGAGGCCCGCTTTCGCCGCGGGCTCCGCCCCAATGTGACAAGTCTCGTCGGAATGTCCAGGGCCGGCCCGCCGCGGCGGAAGCGCCGGGCTCGGCCGCCGGGAGGACGGGAGACGGCTTTCGGGCCGGCGCAGGCGAACAAGGGTCGGGGCCGCACGTTGTGCCTCCGGCAACATCGGGAGTTCACATCATGCGCAGCATCATCCTCTCCGTCGCGGCCCTGGCGCTGGTCGGTTCCGTCCAGGTGGCCTCGGCCGGCTGTCTCGGCGGCGCCGCGGTCGGCGGCGTCGCGGGCCACATGGCGGGTCACGGCGTGCTCGGCGCCGCGGCGGGCTGCGCGGTCGGCCATCACATGGCCAAGAAGAAGAAGGGCTGACGCCGCTTCCGTCGAACCCCGTCGCGCAGGGGCGCGACGGGGCGAAGCGGTCGTCCCGACCTTCAGCGAGTCTCGGCCAACCAGGCGAGCGCGCCGGCGCCGGCCGCGGATCCCGTCGCGAAGCAGGCCTGGAGCAGGTAGCCGCCGGTCGGCGCCTCCCAGTCCAGCATCTCGCCAGCCGCGAAGGTGCCGGGCCGGCGACGCAGCATGCAGCGCTCGTCCAGCTCCGCGGCCGTGAGCCCACCGGCCGACGAGATGGCGCCCGCCAGCGGCATGGGTGCGTCGAGCCGCACCGGCACGGCTCCGACGAGGCGGGCCATGGCACCGTCGTCGAGCGACCCGAGCGGCGTCCCCGCCCGGTGGGCCGCCTCCTGTAGAAGGCCGACGGCCGCGGGCGACAGGTGCAGGGCCTTCCGCAGTGCCGTCGACACCGTGGCCTTGCCGCGCCGCGCGTCGGAGAGCCGCGCCGCCATGGCATCCGGCGCCGCGTCCGGTCGGAGGTCAACGTGCAGCAGGGCCGAGCCCTCGGCCGCGATGGCGTCGCGCAGCGGGGCCGACAGGGCGTAGACTGCGCCGCCCTCGATTCCGTCCCGCGTCACCGTGGCCTCGCCCCGCGCCCGGTGGTCGCCAAAGGCCAGGGCGATGCCCTTCAGGGGCTGCCCCTCGAACCTGTCGCGGAACGGCGCCGACCAATCGACGCGGAAGCCGCAGTTGCTGGGCCGGAGCGGCGCCACCGCGGCGCCCTCGCGCGCCAGCATCTCCGTCCAGCGACCGTCCGAGCCGAGCTGCGGCCAGGATCCACCGCCGAGCGCCAGCACCACGGCGTCGACCCGCGCCGCGACGGGCCCGTCCGGCGCCTCGAACAGCAGCGCCCCGTCCGGCGCCCAGCCGGTCCAGCGGTGGCGCGGGCGGAAGCTCACGCCGTCCGCGCCCAGGCGGCGCAGCCACGCGCGGAGCAGCGGAGACGCCTTGAAGCTCGCCGGGAACACGCGGCCGCTCGTGCCCACGAAGGTGTCCTCCCCGAGGTCGCGGCACCAGGCGCGCAACGCGTCGGGCCCGAAGCCCGCGATGGCGGGCGCCAGCCGCGTCTCGGCGGCGCCGTAGCGGCGGAGGAAGGCCGGGAGATCCTCGCTGTGGGTGAGGTTGAGGCCGCCTCGGCCCGCCATCAGGAACTTGCGCCCGGCCGAGGGCATGCGGTCATAGACGGTGACGCGGGCGCCGCCGCGGCTCAGCACCTCGGCGGCCATCAGCCCGGCCGGGCCGGCGCCGACCACGGCGACGTCGGGAGAGTGAAGCGGCACGAGGTCGAACGACCTTTCGTTGGACGCGCGCCGGAGGGCGGCGGAGGCCCCGAGCATCGCCGTGCGAGACGGGGCGGCGGGGAGCCCAAGTTTCCCCGATCCTTGCGTCGGTCCAGATGAACTGTCAATCTGACCCACTTGGTCAAGGATGGGCCTCATGCTCCCGAACTACGACGCGAAAGCCATCGCCGAAGTCCTCGGCCTCGCTTTTCTGAGGGACCCGAAGGGTGTCGCGACGGCACACACCCCCTCGGTGCCGAGGGGAGGCCAGAGCTCTTCCCGTCCCCGATCCGGGCACGACGTCGCGATCCGGGTCGACGGCGCGACGCTGCGCATCGTCGAGGCGAAGGGCGGCCCGGCCGCGTCCGGGGCTCCAGGCGGTCGCCGCTCCGAGGCCGAGGGCGATCCATCGGCGCCGTCGTCCACCCTGATCGAGAGGGCCGTCGAGCAGGGCCTGCCCCGGACGGCCCTTCGCCACCTCGCGGAACAGCTCGCCGGCGATGACGGGTCGAAGATTGCGGCCCTGGAATGGGGCGTCGTGCCGAAGACCACCCTCGAGCGCCGCGACGCCAGGCTTTCGCCCGGGGAAAGCGAGCGGACGGAGCGGATCGCGCGGCTGTTCGTGCACGCGCGCCGCGCCCTCGGCACGGAGGTCGAGGCACGCGAGTTCATGACGACCGCCCATCCGGAACTCGACGGGCGCCGCCCGCTCGACGCCGCGATGACGGACCTCGGCACCCGCCGCGCCGAGCAGATCCTCACCGTGCTCGAATATGGGCTCGCCCTCTGACCGTTGCGCCCCTTCGGCTCTGGCGCATCGTCACCGGCCCCCACCCCATCTGGTCCGGAGAAGGCGCACGCCTCTTCGGCCAGCGATGGAATCCACCCGGGCGACCGACGATCTACACGGGCACGAGCTTCGCCGTCTGCTTCGTCGAGATTCTCATGCATGCTAACCGCAGGGCGCCGCCGAGCGCCGCGCGCTTCGTCGAAGCCGTCGTCCCCGACGACGTACCGCGCGAAGTCTTCGACGCTGCCGCATTCCCCGGCTGGGACGATCCGCACGACCCGTCGATCGCCCAGACTTTCGGCCGCGCCTGGATCGAGGAGCGGAGGTCCGCCCTCCTCCTCGTGCCGTCCGTCGTCACGGCCGGGCGCGACACGAACGCCGTGGTCAATCCGGACCACCCCGATGCCGCGCGCATCGCGGTGGGGCCGGAGGTGCCCGTCTCGCTCGACCGGCGGCTCTTCGGCGCATGAGCCGTCCCCACCCGCCGGGCCTCTTCGCCCCCAGGGCCCGATCGGCATAAGGTCGGCCCGAGGAGACCCCATGCCGCTCGACGACCTGATCCGCTTCGCGCCCTGGCTCGTCCCCCTGGCGATCCTGCTCGTCCTGGTGGTCAGGGCCATCCGCATCGCCGACCAATACGAGCGCGCGGTCGTGTTCCGCCTCGGCCGCTACAACCGCACGGCCGGGCCGGGGCTCTACTTCCTGCTGCCGCTGCTCGACCGGCAGGTGAAGCTCGACCTCCGGACGAACACCCGCGCCGTCGAAGCCCAGGAGGGGATCACGCGCGACAACGTGCCCATCAAGGTCAACGGCGTGATCTGGTTCCGCGTCACGGACCCGCAGCGCGCCGTGCTGCGGGTGCGCGACGTCGAGAACGCGGTCATCCAGGTGTCGCTCACGACGCTGCGCACCGTGCTGGGCCAGCATTCCATGGACGAGCTGCTGAAGAGCCAGGATTCCATCGCCGACACGATGCAGCGCTCGATCGACGCCGTCACGGAGCCCTGGGGCGTCGAGGTCGAGCGGGTGCAGTTGAAGAACATCGAGATCCCGCCCACGATGCAGCGCGCGATGGCCCAGGAGGCCGAGGCCCTGCGCGAGAAGCGGGCGCGGATCATCAAGGCGGATGCGGAGCTCGAAGCCGCCGACCGCTTGCGCCATGCGGCGGAAGTCATCATGCAGAACCCGGCCGGCCTCGAACTCCGGCGCATGCAGATGATCACCGAGGTCGGGGCCGAGCAGAACACCATGACGATCATCATGATGCCGAGCGAGTTCGTGGCCGCGGCCCGGGCCATCGGCGAGATGTCGGCGAAGGCCGAGCAGTGACGCGGGGGGACGCGGCGCCGCCGCCCGACCTCGACGCCCGCAAGGCCGCGGCGCGGAGCTGGTTCGAGGCGCTGCAGGGCCGGCTCATCGCGGCCCTCGAAGCCCTGGAGGAGGACGGCCCCGCGGGCTCGGCCGAGGCCCCCGCGGCGGCCGGCCGCTTCGCCCGCAAGCCCTGGGCTCGCACGGACCACACCGGCGAGCCCGGAGGCGGCGGCACCATGGCGATGCTGCACGGCCGCGTCTTCGAGAAGGCCGGCATCCACGCCTCGACCGTGCACGGCTCCTTCGCGCCGGAGTTCGCGAAGCAGATGCCGGGCGCCGCCGAGGACCCGCGCTTCTGGGCCTCGGGCGTGTCGCTCATCGCCCATCCGTGGAACCCCAACGTGCCGGCCGTGCACATGAACACGCGCTTCGTGGTGACGAGCCGGTCCTGGTTCGGCGGGGGCGCCGACCTGACCCCCGTGCTCGACCGCCGCCGCCGCCAGGACGACCCGGACGCGCTCGCCTTCCACGCCGCCCTCGGGAGCGCCTGCGACGCCCATGCGGCCGTGGCGCCTCACGCCAAGCTGAAGGACTGGTGCGACAGCTACTTCCACCTGAAGCACCGGGACGAGCCGCGCGGGATCGGCGGCATCTTCTACGACTACCTCGGCGACGACTTCGCGGCCGAGTTCGCCTTCACGCGCGCCGTCGGCGAGGCCTTCCTCGGGATCTACCCGGAGCTCGTGCGCCGCAATGCGGCGCTGCCCCACGGCCCGGCCGAGCGGCGCGAGCAGCTGATCCGCCGCGGCCGCTACGTCGAGTTCAACCTGCTCTACGACCGCGGCACGATCTTCGGCCTGAAGACGGGCGGCAACGTCGAATCGATCCTGTCGTCCCTGCCCCCGGCCGTCATCTGGCCCTGATCGAGGACGCCGTGAGATCGGCGCCGGTCCGGTTCCGAACAGCGCTCCACTTTCCCATGAGTCCCGAATCGGGAGGGATCTCACCCGGCCTCGGTCAGCCCCGCGCAAGCCCGGACGGCGCTAGTCGTCCGCGATGATGTATCCGGGTGAGGGCTCGGTTCCATGCTGTCGACCTACGACTCATACCGCTTCTACGCCCAGGATCTCGCGAAAAGCGTGAGCCGCGTCGCCGCGCAGCCGGCCGTGCAGCGGGACACGGCCTATTACCAGGCCAACATCGGCAAGGTGAAGACGGTCGACGACTTTCTGAAGAACCCGAGGCTCTACACCTACGCGCTCACCACCTACGGCCTCGAAGACGCCATCCCCAACCGCGGCTTCATCCGCAAGGTGCTGACCAGCGACACGACGGACCCCAAGAGCTTCGTCAATAAGCTGAACGACACCCGCTACCGCGCCTTCGCGGCGGCCTTCGCCTTCACGGCCACCGGCAAGGTCGTCACCACGGCCGTGGCGCAGGACGCGGCCCAGGAGGACGAGACGCTGGGCCTCTACAGCCGTCGGACCCTGACGCTCGGCCCCCAGCCGAACGCGACCGCCGCCACCAAGGCCCAGCAGGACGACCTCGACTACTACAAGGCGCACATCGGCCGGGTGTCGTCGCTGTCGGACCTGACGGGCGACCACCGGCTCTACCGCATCGCGCTGCAGGCCTACGGCCTCGACCCCGCCACCCCCGCCGACACCGTCACGCACCTGCTGGAAAGCGACCGCTACGACCCGAAGAGCTTCGTCGACCGGAGCGCGCCGTCGACGGACGCCGCCCAGTCGCTGTCCGCCACCCGGTCCACGGCGGCGCTCTACACCGCGAGCGTCGGCACGGGCGCCGCGGCCCAGGCCGCCGCCGCAGTCGAGACCGCCTATTTCGAACGCGAGATGCCGGAGATCACCTCCGTGGACGCCTTCCTCAGCGACGGGCGCCTCGTCGCCTACGCGACCCAGGCCTTCAACCTCGGCGGCAGCGCCGACGCCATCCGCACCTATGCCAAGGCCCACGGCGTCCCGGCCGGGAAAGCGCTGACGGACGTGCAGACTTCGGACCTGCTGCGCGCCGCGCTGACGAGCGACCTGTCCCAGGCCGGCAACGTCGCGGACACGGTCGGCGGCGGCTTTCGCACCATGGCGGCGGCCTTCGGTTTCGGCCCCACCAGCCTCCAGTCGCCGGCCGACACGGACGCCACGGTGGCGCGCTACGGGCAGCAGGCGGGTTCGGACGACGCGAGCCGGGCGGCAGCGGCGGCCGAGACGGCCTATTACCGCGCCACAGTCCCCAAGCTGAAGACCCCCGACCAGTTCGTCGCCGACCCGCGCCTCATGGACTACGCGACGAAGGCCTACGGGCTCACCTTCAAGGCCAATGCCACGCCGGACGTGAAGCGCGCGGCGGTGGCCGCCGCCCTGGCGGGCGACCCCACAGCCGCGGGGGGTGCGGCCGCCACGCTCGGCTCTGCCTTCGTCGACCTGGCGTCGGCCTTCAACAGCGCCAAGCCCGCCTACGCGCAGTCGGCCGCGTCGGCCGAATCCACCATCGACCTTTACGGCCAGGCGGCGGCCGGGGACGCGGATGCAGCGGCCGAGACGCAGCACTACATGGACGCCATGCCGGGGGTGAAGAGCGTCGACGACCTCCTCGCCGACGACCGCCTCACGGCCTACGTGGTCAAGGCCTACGGGATCACGGTGCCGGCCGACGCTTCCGCGGAGGCCACGCGGGCGCGGCTGAGGGCCGTGCTGACGAGCGACCCCACCGATCCGGCCGGCGCCGCGGCGCAGGGCGGCACCGCCACGCGCCGGCTCGCCTCGGCCTTCCGCTTCGACGCGAAGGGCGCGGCCTCCGCGTCGCCCCGCCCGGCCGTCGCGTCCGGCACGGGGCTGCAGACGGCCTCGGCCAGACTTGCCACAGCCGACCTCTACGCCGAGCGCCTCGGGCCGGACTTCTACAAGCAACTGAAGGGACAGATCGAGGCCGAGTACAGCCAGTCGGTGCTGGCCGGGGCCGCGTCGCTCGACGACGTCGTCGGCGACCCCCGCGTCGTGAACTATCTGGCGACCGCCTACGGCATCGGCTTCGCGGACAAGGCCACCGACGCCGACAAGGCGGGCGTGATCCGGACCATCCTGTCGAGCGACCCCGACGACCCGAAGAGCGTCGCGAGCCACACGGGGAACGACGCCCGCGCCCTGGCCTCGGCCTTCGCCTTCTCGCACGTCTACGACGGGGACGCCGCCGTCACCCGGAATGGCCGGCCCGACCTCGTGGCCTTCGCCTCGGCCTTCAACTTCGACGCCGCCGGCCACGTGGCGCCCCCCCGGCTGGCGCAGGCCGTGCGGGACACCAATGCGACCCTGTCGCTCTACAACAAGGTCGCCACGGCGGCCGGCGCGGAAGCCACCGCCATCAAGGCCGATGTGACCTACTATCAACATTCCATCGGCGCCGTCAGGACGCTCGGCGGCTTCCTGTCCGACCCGAGCCTCGTCGGCGTCGCCACGGCGGCCTACGGCGTGTCGCGCCCCGCCGGACTGTCGGACGCGGCCTGGACCGACCGGCTGAAGTCCGTCCTGACGAGCGACCTCGCCGACCCGAAGAGCGCCGCGAACCGCCTCGGCGGGGCCTATCCCAGGCTCGCCGCCGCCTTCGACTTCGCGAAGGACGGCACGGTGGGGCAGGTCCAGGCCCAGCGCGTCCAGTCGGGCAAGGCCGCGGACCTGATGGCCGCCCCCCACGCCACGCTGGTCATGGAGGATCAGGCGGGCGACGCCAGCCCGGGCGTCAAGCTCGCGCTCTACTACAAGCGCCTCGCCCCCGGCATCACCAGCATGTACCAGATCCTGGCCGACAAATCGCTGCTCAGCGTGGTGACGACCACGTTGGGCCTGCCGTCCAACTTCTCCAAGATCGACATCGACGCCCAGGCCCGGATCATCGGCAACAAGCTGAAGAAGACCGACCTGACGGATCCGAAGAAGCTCGACGCCTTCATCAAGCGCTTCACCGTGCTCTACGACGCCGACAAGCTCACGGACACGCCCCCGCGCACGCCGCTCGACGCCGCCGCCGGCGGCACGGAGGTGACGAGCAACACCCTCCTCGCCACGCTGAACGCGGGCCGCTCCACGGCGAAGCTCGCGCCGATCCTCCAGATCTTCAACCCGACCTGAGGACGCACCGCCCCGGCGACCCATGGATTTCGGCGGCTCGCTCTCCGTTTTTCGCCCCTCGCCATCGTCGATCCGCCTGTCTGGCGCGTTCCGGGCATGCTACCACGCCGGCGGATCGGCGCACGGCGGATCGGCACGGGCCGGTCGGGGCGCGGCAGTGCGGAGAGAAGCGATGGATTTCAAGAAGGGCGACATCGTGCAGTTGAAGTCGGGCGGGCCCGCCATGGTGGTGACGGGCGAGGCCGGCGAGAACGTGCAGGTGCTCTGGTACGGGGAGATCGTCGACGAGATCAAGACCGGCAGCGTGCCGGGCTTCTGCCTCGTCGAGGCCGAGATCGAGGAAGCCGAGGACGAGACCTTCGGCCGCCGCTGACGGCTCTGCCGATCGACGGCGGCGGCGTAACCTCGGCCTGTTCCCGAACGTAATGCAGGACACGACCGGCCCCGGCGGCGCTTCCGCCCCGGACGGCTTCGGTCGCGGCGCCGCCGGACCCGTCCGTCAGGCGTCCTCTGCAGGGATCCTCGCCATGTTCAACAACCAGCGCCACGGCGCCTCGCTCGTACTCGCCGCCGTCTTCGGCGTCGCGGCCGCTACGTCGGCCCGGGCCGAGACCATCCACGAGCGCGGCACGGTCGCCTCGGTCGACGGCTCGGTCGTCAAGATCACCAACCGGGACGGCAAGGGCCTGATGTTCAACCTCGCCGAGGGCTGGAACGTCGTCGGCGCCGAGAAGGCCAGCGTGGCGGACATCAAGCCCGGCACCTTCATCGGCACCGCCACCACGGGCGAGGACACGGGCATGAAGGCTCTCGAAGTCGTCGTGTTCCCGGAGAAGATGCGCGGCGCCGGCGAGGGCCACTACGCCTGGGACCTCCAGCCCAAGACCATGATGACCAATGCCACCGTCAACAACGCCGTGAAGGGCGTCGACGGCCAGACGGTGACGCTCACCTACAAGGGTGGGGAGAAGAAGGTCGAGATCAAGGACTCGACCCCGATCGTGCAGCTCGCCGACGCCACGGCGGCCGACCTGACGGTGGGCGCCAAGGTGTTCATCGCGGCGCCGGGCGAAGGGGCGGACGGCAAGATCGAGAAGGGCACGGTCGTGGTCGGCAAGGGCGGCGTCACGCCCCCCATGTGATCGGCCTTCGCGGCGCGCGGCGACCTGGGGACCCGGCCAAGGCCGGGTCTTTGCATGTCCGGGGGGCAGCTCGTGCCCCGGCCTTCCGCAACGGCCGGCCCTGCCCTAAGAAGCGACGCCCGCCCCCGCGCGAGACCAGGATCCCCGCATGCCGAAGCGCACCGACATCGCCACGATCATGATCATCGGGGCCGGCCCGATCATCATCGGGCAGGCCTGCGAGTTCGACTATTCGGGCACCCAGGCCTGCAAGGCGCTGCGCGAGGACGGCTACCGGATCGTCCTGGTCAACTCCAACCCCGCCACCATCATGACCGACCCGGACATGGCGGACCGGACCTATGTCGAGCCCATCACGCCCGAGGTCGTGGCCAAGATCATCGCGGCCGAGCGCCGTGCCGTGCCGGGCGGCTTCGCGCTGCTCCCCACCATGGGCGGGCAGACGGCGCTGAACTGCGCGCTGGCGCTGGAGCGGATGGGCACGCTGAAGGAGCACGATGTCGAGCTGATCGGCGCCACGGCGGCGGCCATCGACAAGGCCGAGGACCGCGAGCTGTTCCGCGACGCCATGACGAAGATCGGCCTCGACACGCCGCGCTCCCACCACGTCGGCTCGCTGGCCCAGGCCCTCGCGGTGATCGACGACATCGGCCTGCCGGCCATCATCCGGCCCTCCTTCACCATGGGCGGCACGGGCGGCGGCATCGCGTACAACCGCGACGAATATATCGAGATCATCGAGCGCGGCCTCGATGCCTCCCCCACCACGCAGGTGCTGGT
>CAXTFP010000063.1:0-10345 GCA_964243135.1 uncultured Lichenihabitans sp. | reverse complement strand
CTTCAGCGTGCCGAGCGCGCAGCCGCAGATCTGGGCGGCCTCCTCGTAGGCGAAACCGGAGCCGCCGACGAGGATCAAGGCCTCGCGCTGCTCGGCCGGCAGCTTGGCCAGGGCGCTGCGGAGGTCCTGAAGGTCCATGTGGCCGTTCTGCTCGGGCACGGAGACGAGGCGTGCCGCCATCGTGCCCTCCGCGTCCTCGACCTCGCGCCGGCGCTTGCGATATTCGGAATAGAAGACGTTGCGCAGGATCGTGAACAGCCAAGCCGACATGCTCGTGCCGTGGGTGAAGGACGCCTGGTTGATCCAGGCCTTCATCAATGTCTCCTGCACGAGGTCGTCGGCGCGGTCGCCGTTGCCGCACAGGGAGAACGCGAAGGCGCGCAGGCTCGGAATGGTGCCGAGCATCTCGTCCTTGAGCCGCTTGGCCGCCGCCTCGCCGGACAACACCGTCGCTTCGCCGGGCTGGGCCTCTCCGGTGGGCGTGCTCATGACGATCTTCCCCGATGACGCTGACACACGAGCGACGACCCCGATCGCTGCGCGGGGCTGACGCCGGACCGAACCCGTCACAATCAGATCGGGGTCGCCTGACTCGCGCGAAGGCCACTGCGATGGCCCTTCGCTGGCGCGGATATTGGATGGTTCGGAGGCGAAATCAACCCGTCACGGCAGGGCGGCGCCGAGCTTGCCGCTCAAAATCGGAGCCGTCGTCGGCAGCCCCGTCGGCGACCCTCCGGCGGACTCGACCGTGACCGCGTAGGTCGCGTTCGTGATGACGGCCGGGTCGATACCGCTCAGCGAAGCGTGCGTCTCCGAGAGGGGTGGCACGACGCCCAGCGAGCGCGGAGCACCGGCGGTCGGATCGACGATCCACAGCTCGTAGGCGTGGCCGGCCGGGGAAGGTGCACCCACCGGCCGCACCAACAGCCGCCGCGCCGCGAGATCGACGTCCACCACCATGGCGGGCGAGCCTGCGTCCCTCTGCAGCACCGCGACGAGACGGCTTCGTTCGGCCGGGATCCCAACCTCATGCACGCCCACCCAGGCCAGCAACGACGCTGCCAGCAGCCCGAAGCCGGCGGTAGCGGTCTGCCAGCGCCGCAGGCGTCGCAGCGGCACAGTGTCGGCCGTGGCCCTGGCGGTGGTGCCGGCCGTCGCTCGCCGTACCGATGCGACGCCGACGCCCATGCGACCGGCGGGGCCGAAGAGGCGCGTCACGAGACCGTCATAGATGGCGGGCGGCGGCGCGATGTCAGGGACCGCATCGTCCAGGGGGGAAAGGCGATCCTGCCATTCCTCAACGGCGCGGGCCAACGCCCCTTCCACCCCCAGGCGCGACGCGACGCCGGCGCGCTCCGCCGCATCCAACGTCCCCAGGACGTATTCGGCAGCCAGCAGGTCGATGTCCTCGGGATCGCTCATTGGCCCAGGCAGAGCCTCAGTTGAAGGAGGCTGCGGTGCAGCCACGTCTTGATGGTCGCCACGGGACGGCCGTAGCGCTGCGAGAGCGCCTCACGGCTGCATCCGCGGTAGTAGGCGAGCAGCACGGCTTCGCGCTTCTGCCCGTCCAGCCGATCCAGGCAGGCCAGCAGGGCTCGCAGCCGGTCGTTTCCCTCCATCGCGTCGAGCGGACTCTCGGCGTCCGACGCGACGTCGAACCCTTCGGGCATCTCGCTCGTCGGAACCGTTCGCCCGCGCCGCAACTCATCGAGAGCGCGGTTCCGCGCCACGGCGGCCATCCAGGCAATCGGCGAGCCCTTGGCGGGGCTGAAGTCGCCGGCGCGTTCCCAGATCCGGGTGTAGACATCCTGAAGCACCTCATCGGCGAGGCTGCGCCGGACCAGGATGCCGACGACGATCCCGTAAAGCTTGGCGCTCGTGGCCCGGTACAGGGCCTCGAAGGCGTCCCGATCGCGCGCCGCGACCCGATCCAGGAGATCGACGAGGTCGCGGCTCGTTTCCAGCATCGAACGCCCACCCCGGCCAATGCGGCCCTGGGAAGGGACGCGGCCATCACGATCGGCGCCATGCCGAGGGCGCCCACGGGAGCGACCGCGCTCCGCGCTCCGACCCTCGCGCATGGGCGCGGGGCGCGCGGCGAGACGATCATCTCCGTGAAACCCGAGCGGCCGCGCCCCGTCGTGCCAAGGGGTTCGCCCGCTCGACACCCGGCCGTCGCACCGTCCCGCGACCGGTCACGCCCGCCGCAGGGCGAGCACGAGGCAGGCCGCCGCGAGGGTCAGCCAGCCGGCGATGAGGCACATCCCGCCGCCCGGCGCCGCCAGGGGCAGGGGGCGCCAATCGGCCAGGGCCGCCAGCGCCAGTTCTCCGCCGAAGAGAATTCCACCGACCGTGAGCAGGCCCATGGCGACCGCGAGCAGGACCAAAGGCCGCCGGAGCGCCGCGGCACCCGCCGCGATGACCGCCACGGCGTGGATCATCAGGAACTCCGACGCTGTCCGGGCGAGGTCGCCGCCTCCCCCATGGGTGCCGGCCGCGGCCACCAAGACCCCCGCCGCGCCCATGAGGCCGGCGAGTGCCATGATGGCGAAGGGCCAGCGGCGAAGCGGCGCCGGCATCGCGCCGGACAGGGCCGCGTCACCGGGGGAGGGGCGATCCAGCACGGGGCGCCGTTCAGCTCGCCGGCAGCAGCACCTTGTCGATGACGTGCACGACGCCGTTCGACTGCATGACGTTGGCGGTGGTCACGTCGGCGACGTCGCCCTTGGCATCCGTCACGCTCAGGCCCTTGCCGTGCTTCATCACCGTCAAGGTCTCGCCCTCGACCGTCTTCAGCTCGGCCTTGCCGCCGCCGTCCTTCACCTGGGTCATGAGATCGGCCGCCGTCAGCGTGCCGGACACCACGTGGTAGGTCAGGATGGCCTTCAGCTTGTCGATGTTCTCGGGCTTGAGCAGGGTCTCGACGGTGCCCTTGGGCAGTTTGGCGAAGGCGGTGTTGACGGGCGCGAAGACCGTGAACGGGCCGGGGCTCGCCAGCGTGTCGACGAGGCCCGCCGCTTTCACGGCCGCCACCAGCGTGGTGAGGTTCTTGGCGTGACTCGCGTTCTCGGCGATCGGCTTGTCGGCGTACATCGGCGCGCCGCCTACCTTGGGGTTCATGGCGGCCGGGACCGGCCCGGCGGCGAGCGACAGGGCGACGGCGAGGCCGGCGAGGGCGGGGCGCTTCCCGTGAATCTTGTACATCGTGTTCTCCAGAATTCGGTCGCCTTCGAAAGGGGACAGCCAAGTTACGCCTGGGTGTCGACCAAGTTTCAGATCGTCAAATCTTTTTGAATCGACGGCAAGGCTCGCAGCGTTCACCCTGTCGCGAAACGCTGCTCGCACTCTCGCCGGACCCGGGCCACCTTAAACGGCAGTGTCGTGGCGTCGGCACGCGAGAGCCGGCCCCCCATGGCGCGCAGCCCATCCCCCCTCACGGTCGTCCTAGTGCTCGACCATGCCTCGGTCACGGGCGGTCAGGCACGGGTGGCCTTCGACAGCGCCATAGGGCTCAAGCGGCGCGGCCACGAGCCGGTCATCTTCGCGGCGGCCGGTCCGGTTGCGCCCGAGCTCGAAGCCGCCGGCATCCGCACGCTGTGCCTCGGCCAGCGCGACCTCGTGGGTCACGCGTCGGTCGCCGCGGCGGCGGTCCAGGGCATCTGGAATGTCGGAGCCGCCGCGGCCCTGCGCGACCTCCTCGCCACCTTGCCGCGGGACAGGACGGTGGTGCACGTCCACGGCTGGGCCAAGGCGCTGTCGCCGTCCATCGCCGGCCCCATCGTCGCGTCCGGCCTGCCGGCCGTCTACACGCTGCACGAATATTCGCTGATGTGCCCCAACGGCGGCTTCTTCAACTACCGCACGGAGCAGCCCTGCAGGCTGAAGCCGCTGTCGGCCGCCTGCTGGGCGACGGATTGCGACTCGCGCGGCTACACCCGCAAGCTGTGGCGCGCCGCGCGCCACGCGGTGATGGAGCGCGTGGCCGGGCTGCCGCAGGCCTTCCCGGACATCGTGGCGATCTCGCGCTTCCAGGTCGAGGCGATTGGGCACCACCTGCCGGAGGGCGCGCGCCTGCATCTCGTGTCGAACCCCATCGGCATCGCGCCGCTCGGCCACAAGCCGTCGGGCCCGCGCGGTCCCCTGACCTTCGTGGGTCGAATCTCGCCCGAAAAGGGGCCGCTGCTCTTCGCCGAGGCTGCGCGCCGGGCCGGCGTCGAGGCGCTATTCGTCGGCGACGGCCCGCTGCTGGGTGAGCTTCGTCGGCGCTATCCGGAGGTGCGGACGCTGGGCTGGCTGGGGCCGGAGGAGGTGCAGCGCACTTTGCGTGACGCCGGCGCCCTGGTGTTCCCGTCGATCTGGTACGAGGGCCAGCCCCTGACGGTGCTCGAAGCCAAGGCGCTCGGCACGCCGGTGATCGTGTCGGACGGTTGCGCCGGCCGCGAATGCATCGAGGACGGCGTCTCGGGCCTCTGGTTCCGCCGCAACGATCCCGGCAATCTGGCGGAGGCCATCCGGCGCTTCGCGACCCTCGACGTCGACGCCATGTCGCGGGCCGCCTATGACAGTTACTGGGCGGCGCCCGCCACGGTCGACCGCCACGTCGACGCCATCACGGCGCTCTATCGCGGCCTGCTGCCGGCAGCGTCGCGGGGGGAAGCCCGCCTCAGCGCCTGATCCGTCCCGGCGTCAGGCGTCGCGCGCGCCCCGGTTCGGCGACGGGAAGCCCCGTTCGAGCCAGCGCACGCGCGCGGTCTCGATCCCCCACACGGCGCCCAGCATCAGGAAGACGTGGCGCCAGTGGTCGATGTCGATCTGGAAGCCCTGGAGCAGGAACACCATGAGCGATGGCCAGAACACCTGCGCGGCCCGCCGGTAGGGCGAGGGCTTTAAGGCCACCCGGAAGCCCACGTAGGCCGTGAGGCCGACCAGCAGCGCGAAGGCGAAGCCGCCGAGCCAGCCGTAGGAGGCGAAGGCGTTGATGTAGGAGTTGTGCGGCTCCAGGCCGAAGATCAGCCGGAAGCGCAGCGGCCCGAAGCCGTTGACGTGGTCGAGGAGCAGCGGGATCGAGCGGAGCTGGTTGCCGAAGCGCCCCGTGGCACCGCCGTCGTAGTCCTGCTCCAGGGCGGCGCGCTGAAGGAAGAAGTCGCGCGTGGCCGGCAGGGCCAGCAGCACGATGAGCACCAACGCCGCGATGCCGACCGCCGCAAAGCTCATCCGCAGGATGCGGCGGCGCAGCCGGCTCTCGCCGCTCGTCATGAACGCCAGGGCGGTGCTCAGCAGGGTCGCGACCACGAAGGCGCCCCATGAGCCGCGCGAGAAGGACAGGAAGATGCCCGCGACCACGACCAGCAGGGCCAGACCCGTCGCCACGACGTGGCGGGTCCGCCCCAGCACGAGCGTCTGGACGTAGTAGACCGCGCCCATGATGAGGTAGGAACCGAGCACGTTCGGGTCCTTGAAGGTGCCGGAGGCCCGGCCGTAGCGCGACAGGAGGTCGCCCAGGCCCCCGACCCCGAAATAGCCCACGATGCCGGCCGTGGCCGCAAAGACCGTGCTGGCGGCGTAGAACTGGAGGCAGAGCTCGGTGCGCCGCAGCGTGTCCTCGGCGAAGAACAGCGCGAAGACCAGCGTGGTCACAGCGAGGTAGAGGGACTGCAACATGAACAGGGTCGGGTCGGACTCGACGATGTAGGGGATGAGCCCGATAAAACCGCCGAGATTGTAGAAGAAGATGAGGGCGAAGAGCGGCACCACGCTGCGGTGGACCTTGAAGCCGCCGAGGAACCAGATGGGGATCGCGACCAGCGAGGCGAAGTCGTAGGGCGACGGCTCGATGATCGCCACCGAGCCGCAGAAGATGAAGAGCGCGAAGCCCCAGTTGACGAGCGCGCCGTAGTCGGCGCGCCGTCCGGTTGGCGCAGGCGCCGAGGCGAGGGACAGCGCCTCAGTAGGCATTTTCGGCCTTGATCAGGGCGAAGGGCGTGATCAGCAGGATGTAGAGGTCGAAGAACAGCGACCAGTTCTCGATATAGGCGAGGTCGTGCTCGACGCGACGCTGGATCTTCAGCGGCGTGTCGGTTTCCCCGCGCCACCCGTTGATCTGCGCCCAGCCGGTGATGCCGGGACGGACGCGGTGGCGGGCGAAGTAGCCGTCGACGACGACGTCGTACTGGCGGTCGGCCGCCTTGGCGTGGACCGCGTGGGGGCGGGGGCCGACGAGAGACAGGTTGCCTTTGAACACCACGTTGAAGAGCTGCGGCAGCTCGTCCATCGAGGTCTTGCGGATGAAGCGTCCGACGCGGGTGACGCGGGGGTCGCCGCGGGTGACGAGGCGCTCGGCCGTGACGTCGAGCTGGTCGGTGTACATCGAGCGGAACTTGTAGATCTCCACCGTCTCGTTGTTGAAGCCGTAGCGCTTCTGCTTGAAAAACACGGGGCCCTTCGAGTCGAGCTTGACGGCGGCCGCGATGGCGAGGAAGAGCGGCGACAGCACCAGCAGCGCCAGGGTGCCGACCACCCGGTCGAAGATGGTCTTCACGACGACGTCCCAGTCGGCGATGGGCTTGTCGAAGACGTCGAGCACCGGCACCGAGCCGATGTACGAGTAGGAGCGCGGCCGGAACTTCAGCTTGTTGGTGTGGGCCGCGAGGCGGATGTCGATCGGCAGCACCCACAGCTTGCGCAGCATGGTGAGAAGGCGCTGCTCGGCCGTGATCGGCAGGGTGAAGATGATGAGGTCGATGCGGGTGTGGCGCGCCAGGGCCACGAGGTCGTCGACGTTGCCGAGCTTGGGGTAGCCGGCCACGACGTCGGGCGAGCGATCGTCGGTGCGGTCGTCGAAGACGCCGCAGATGCGCAGGTCCGTGTCCTTCTGGCGCGACAGCTCCTCGAGCAGGGCCGCGCCGGCTTCGCCACCGCCCACCACCACGGTGCGGCGGTCGAGCCGGCCGGTGCGCGTCATGTGAGCCGTGATCAGCGACAGGATGCCGCGTTCCACCAGCAGCGCGCCGAGGCCGAGCACGTACCAGACCACGACCCAGACGCGCGAGAAGGTGGCGTCGAGCTTCATGAAGAAGATGGCGGCCAGCGCGGCCAGCACCACGGCGCTCCAGCCGCAGGTGATGCGGAAGCCCTGGTAGATGGGTGCCCGGAAGGCCGCGACGTTGTTGATGCGCAGCGCTTGAAACACCAGGATCGCGAAACCCGCCATGGACGGGATGGCGACGTCGTAGGCGAAGCTATAGCCGACCTGGGGCACCACGTAGGCGAGGTGGACCAGGACGCCGGTGGCGCAGAGCAGCGCGAACTCGCTCGCCCGCACGAGGCCGACGAGGACGAGCGGCGAATAATGTGGGCGCGCATCGAGCGTCCCCATGGTTTCGGCCAGGGAGGCCAGGGCAGGGCCCGGATCCCCCCTATCGGGCGCCGGCGCCTCCGCCGACCCCGCGGCGTCGCGCATCTGCCGGAGGTCGTCCGGCGTGAAGGCAGCAGCGTTCGTCTTGGACGTTTTCACCGGGAGGACCTGTCGGTTCAGGGGGAAAGGGCGACTTCGGGGGCACGCCCCGCGGCGGGCCGCGCGCGGGCGTCGAGCGCGTCGCGGTAGGCCGCCACCACGGTGTCCACCATGGTGGCGATGGAAAAGCCGTCGCGGACGGAGCGGGCGAGGTCCTCCGCGTCGTGGGCGCGGGATTCGGGGCTGGCGCCGAGCGCCGCCGCCATCGCGGCGGCGAGGCGGCCCACGTCGTCCGAGGGGATCAGGCGACCGCGATAGGGCCCGAAGATTTCGGGGATGCCGCCGACATCCGTCGAGATCAGCGGGATGCGGGCCGCCGCGGCCTCGAGCACGATGTAGGGCAGGGACTCGGCGCGCGACGGCACGACCAGGGTCTGCCCGAGCGCGAAGGCCTGCCGCGCCGGCATGGGTCCCGTGAAGGTGACCCGGCCCACCAGCCCCAGTTCCGCGACGAGCCGCTCCAGGATGTCCCGGTCGGGCCCGGAGCCCACCAGCACGGCGCGGGGCGCCGTGCCGAGCGCCGCGCCCGTGTCGCGCAGGGCACGCAACAGGACGTCGATGCCCTTGGCGGCGCGCAGCTCGCCGACGTAGACGAAGTCCGCGGCCCCGGGCGAGGGCACCACCGGCTCGAACTCGTCGTCCGCGATCCCGTTGTGGACAACCCGGGCCGGGCAGGCCGGGGCCCCGACCAGGGCCCGGTAGCGCTGCCCGATGAAGGCGCTCTCGAAGAGCAGCATGTCGGTGCGGCGGGCCAGTAGGGCTTCGACGCCCATGTAGGCGCGGTGGACGGCGCTGCCGGGGCGATGGTTGAGGCTGCCGCCGTGCGGCGTGTAGGCACGGACGGCCGGGCCGGTCCCGGGCAGGAAGCCCGGCCAGCGGGCGAAAAGCCCGCCCTTGGAGCCGTGACCGTGCACCACGTCGGGCGCCGTGCGCGACAGGCGGCGCAGCACGTGGGCCATGACGACGAGGTCGGACGGGTGCGGGGCGCGGTGCATGGCCACGCGCGACAGGCCGAGTTCGAGGATCGGCTCCACGGCGGCGAGCGTGCGGTCTGCGGACTCGCCGCCCGTCGTCGAGTCGACGATGAGGCCGACGGCATGGCCGCGGCGCGCCTGTTCGCGGCTGAGGTCGAGCACGTGGCGGTAAAGTCCGCCGAGCGGTGCTCTGAGCACGTGTACGATGCGAAGGGGACGATGATCCAGGCCGGTCTGCTGTGCCATGATGGGCCTCGCTCTCGTCCAGTGACCGGCGCCCGCCCGACGGGGGCTGGCGGGCTCGGACCAGGGAGGTCACATTGGCGAGGCAAAGCTAAAAGAAGCGTTCCTCTACATTGATGGTGTCGCCGGGCCGCACAGGATAGGCGAGGGGAACGCGGGCCGTGACTTGAACGCCATTGATCATTCGAGTGATGTTGGCGGATCCGCGCTCGGCGCGGGGACCGAAACCGCCCGCGACCGCGATGGCCTTCTGCACCGTCATGCCGTTGATGAAAGGATACTGACCCGCCGTGGTGATCTCGCCGAGCACGAAGAACGGCCGGTAGGCCTCGACCTCGATGGCGACGTGGGGATCGCGCAGAAAGCCGCCGCGCAGCCTCGTCTCTATGGCGTGCTGGGCGTCGGGCGTGGTCATGCCGCCGACCGGGACGTCGCCGATCAGGGGCATCGAGACCATGCCGGAGCCGTTGATCGCGTAGGAGTTCGACAGGGCGTCCTGCCCGAACACGATGATTCTGATGCGGTCGCCGCTGGCCAGGGTGTAGGGCGCCGTGAGCTGCGCCTTGAAGACGTCCGTCCGATAGATCGGGTTGGCGCAGCCCGCGAGCGCGGCGGCGCCGGCGAGAGTGAATGCGAGGGCGAGTCGGCGCATGGCATGGCCCGGGCGTGAGGCCCCGACGAATCGTCGCGGCGGGGAAGACTGAGGCCATCACTAGTTTGTTAGGGTTAACGAAACCCCAAGTCGCGGGGCCGACCCGCCGAAGCGCGACGCCCTGCGTCGGCGAGGCTTGCCCCGAGCGGGCGGGGGACGCTACTGCGGTGCCGGGGCATCCCCATATCGACGCGATCCAGGGTCGAGGTCCGGTGGCCCGCCACCCCGCGCGCAGAACCCGAAGCTCCGTGTCACAGCCATGCCCTCGTTCCGCACTTCCCGCATCGTTTCCCACCCGGCCGCGAAGATGTTCGACCTCGTGGCGGACGTCGAGAAATACCCGGGCTTCCTGCCGCTCTGCCAGAACCTGAAGATCCGGCGGCGATCGACGCTTCCGGACGGCCGCGAGGTGCTCGTGGCCGACATGACGGTCGGCTTCAAGGCGATCCGCGAAAGCTTCACGAGCCGCGTGACGCTGGACCGGCAGGCCCACGTGATCGTTGCGGAATACATCGACGGGCCGTTCAGGGCGCTCGAGAACCGCTGGACGTTCCGCTACCGCCCGCCCGGCGACGGCTCGGCCGGATCCTCGGTCGAGTTCTTCATCGACTACGAGTTCAAGAGCCGCATGCTGGGCCTGCTGATGGGGTCGATGTTCGAGAACGCCTTCGGGCGCTTCGCCGAGGCCTTCGAGGAACGGGCCGACCAGGTCTACGGCTGACGGCGGTCAGTCCGCGCCCGCGGCCGCCTCCAGCAGGTCGAGGGCCTGGGCCACCGAGGCGAGCCTCACGGCGCCGCGCCCGACGTCGCCGAAGCGGCGCTCGACGGCCGTGACCGCTCCGTCGCGCCGCGCGCAGGCGAAGTGGACGAGGCCGACGGGCTTCGCGGCCGTGCCGCCGCCGGGGCCGGCGACTCCGGTGATCGCAACCGCGACAGCGACCCCGGCGCGACGCAAAGCGCCCT
>CAXTFP010000062.1:0-10365 GCA_964243135.1 uncultured Lichenihabitans sp. | reverse complement strand
CCGCCGCTGCCCGCCGCGGGGCTCGGCGCCGCCGTCGAGACCGTGCCGACCCTGCACAATCTGGCCGAGGTCGCGGCCTGGACCCGCCTCCTCGGGGAGCGCGTGCACGACTGCCTGGGGGCCGGCGCGCTGCCGGTGGTGCTCGGCGGCGACCACAGCCTGTCGATGGGCTCGGTCGACGGCGTGGCGCGCCACTGCCGCGCGGCGGGCCGGCCGCTCTTCGTGCTGTGGCTCGACGCCCACGCGGATTTCAACACGCCCGACACCTCCCCCTCGGGCAACCTGCACGGCATGCCGCTGGCGGCGCTCTGCGGCGAGCCGGGTCTCGCGGGCGTGTTCGGGGAGGCCGCGCCCGAGCCGCGGCTCTCGCCCGACCGCGTCCACCTGTTCGGCATCCGCTCGGTCGACCGGGGCGAGCGCGCGCTGCTCAGGGCGCGCGGCGTCGACGTGGTGGACATGCGCCAGATCGACGAGTGGGGCGTCGCGGTGCCGCTGCGGCGCATCCTCGATCGCGTGGCCGCGGCCCGCGGCTTCCTCCACGTCAGCCTCGACGTCGACTTCCTCGACCCTTCGCTGGCGCCGGGCGTCGGCACCACCGTGCCGGGCGGCGCCACCTACCGCGAGGCCCACCTCATCATGGAGATGATCCACGATTCCGGCCTGATGGGCTCGCTCGACCTCGTGGAGCTGAACCCCTTCCTCGACGACCGCGGCCGCAGCGCGCTGATGCTGGTCGACCTCGTGGCGAGCCTGTTCGGCCGCCGCGTCATGGATCGCGCCACGGCGGCCGGCCCGGTGTTCTGACGGGGCGCCGGAACCGCGGGTGCGGCGCCGGGCTTCTGACGGTGTCCAGCCCACAGCGATCCGTGCCGAACCCATGAGAGCCATCAGACTGCGGTCGCCCGGCGGCCTCGACAACCTCGTCGCCGTCGACATGGAGGAGCCCCGGGCGCCCGGCCCCGGCGAAGTCCGCGTCCGCCTCCACGCGTCCTCGCTGAACTACCACGATTATGGGGTCGCGAGCCGGCCCGGCTGGGAGGCCGACGGGCGGATCCCGATGTCGGACGGCGCCGGGGTCGTCGAGGCCGTCGGCGCGGGCGTCGAGGAGTTCGCGCCCGGCGACGGCGTCGTGTCGTGCTTCTTCCCGACCTGGGAGGACGGGCCCGCCACGCTCGGCGGCTTCGCGACCGTGCCGGGCGACGGCGTCGACGGCTACGCCCGGCAGGGCTTCACCGGCGCCGCGCGCCACTTCACGCGGGCGCCGCGGGATTTCACCCACGCCGAAGCCGCCACCCTGACGACCGCCGGGCTGACGGCGTGGCGCGCCCTCGTGGTCGAGGGCGGGGTCAAGGCCGGCGACACGGTGCTGGTGCTGGGCACGGGAGGCGTGTCGGTCTTCGCCCTCCAGTTCGCCCGCATGATGGGCGCCCGCGTGGCCGCGACCTCCTCGTCGGACGAGAAGCTGGAGCGCGCCCGCGCGCTCGGGGCCGAGCACACCGTGAACTATCGCGCCCACCCCGACTGGGGCGAGCGCATCCGCGACTGGACGGGCGGGCAGGGGGTCGACCACGTGATCGAGGTCGGCGGTCCCGGCACGCTGCCTCAGTCCATCGCGGCCGTGCGGGTCGGCGGCCGCATCGCGCTGATCGGCGTGCTGACAGGGCGCGGCGGCGAGGTGCCGACCGCCGCCCTGATGGTCAAGCAGGCGCGGCTGCAGGGGCTCATCGTCGGCAGCCGTCGCGAGCAATGCGACATGGTGCGGGCCATCGATGCCTGCGGCTTCCGCCCGGTGATCGACCGGAGCTTTCCGCTCGACGGGCTGGCCGAGGCCTTCCGGTACCAGGAAAGCGGGGCCCATTTCGGCAAGATCTGCCTGGAATTCTGAGGGCGGCTTCAGCCCTGCGTCGCTTGATAGTCGCGCTCCAGGCGGCGGGCGATCTCGCGGGCCACGCTGCACCAGTGGCCGTGGCCGTCCACCTCGTGGGCGGCGGTGGCGCCGAGCCGGGCCATGCCGTAGGCGCCGCGGCCGTGCGCCTCGATCAGGCGGTCGGCGTCCCGCATCACCGCCGGCCAGAGCAGGCGGCGCCACAGCCTGTCGAGCATGGAGGTCCACCTGGGTTGCAGTGTCGCCCTGATACGCCGCGCCCTCCCTCCACGCCACGCGCGGAACAGCACTGTGGCACCGTGTCGTCCCTCACATATGATATTTTATCTTGCGGGGCCGGCCGGTCCGTCAAGCAGCGCCGCGACCTCGCCGGGCGCGAGGATGCGGTGGGCGCCGGGCGAAAGGTCGTCCGGCAGCGCGAAGCCCCCTACCCGGTCGCGGTGCAGCGCCACGACGCGGTTGCCGAGCGCCGCGAACATGCGCCGGACCTGATGGTAGCGCCCCTCGACGATCGTCACCACGGCATCGGTGGGCGACAGCAGGGCGAGCTCGGCCGGCAGCAGGGGCTTGTCGTCGCCCGCCAGGACCAGCGTGCCCGAGGCCAGCAGGGCGGCGGCGTCGGCCCGCAGCGGCTCCGCCAGGGTCGCGCGGTAGCGCTTGGGCGCGTGGCTCCGGGGCGAGATGATCCGGTGCAGCAGGGCGCCGTCGTCCGTGAGCACCAGCAGGCCCGTCGTGTCCTTGTCGAGCCGGCCGGCGCTCGACAGCGGGGGATCGCGGCGGCGCCAGCGCGGCGGCAGCAGGTCGTGGACGAGCGGGCCCGCCTCCTCGTGCGAGCAGGTGACGCCCGCGGGCTTGTGCAGCGCCAGCACGAGGCCGGGCAGGGGATCGAGCGGCTCGCCCTCGACCGTCAGCCGCGCCCGGAGGTCGGGGTCAAGCGGCAGCCTGCGGTCCGCCTCGGGCAGGCGGGCGCCGTCGAGCAGCACCCGGCCGGCGCGGACGAGGCCCGCCACCTCGCGCCGCGACCCGTAGCCGAGGTTGCCGAGCAGCCGGTCGAGCCGGATGGACGCGCCCATGGATCCTCCGCGGCGCCGGCCCGGCCGGGGCTTCGCGTCACTTCACGGCGCCGGCCGTGATGCCGGCGATGAAGTAGCGCTGCAGCACGATGAAGACCACCAGCACCGGCAGAGTCATGACCACGGCCGCGGCCATCAGCGCGCCCCAGTAGACCTTGTCGAACCCCACCAGCACGCCGAGCGACACCGGGGCCGTCTGGGCGTCGGCCTTGCTCAGCACCAGCAGGGGCCACAGGTAGTTGTTCCAGGACTGCAGGAACAGGATGATGGCCAGCGCCGCCGTCGCGGGTAGGACGAGCGGCAGGGCGATGCGGAAGAAGATCCTGAACTCGCCGACGCCCTCCACCCGCGCCGCATCCAGCATGTCCTGCGGCAGCGACATGAAGTTCTGGCGCATGAAGAACACGCCGAGCGAGTTGAACAGCGGCGGCACGATCACCGCGGTCCAGGTGTTGGTCAGCCGGAACTCCCGCGCGACCAGCACGAACTGCGGGATCACCACGACGAAATACGGCACCGTCAGGGTCGCCACGACGATGGCGAACAGCGTTTTACGCCCGAAGAAGGGGAAGCGCGCGAAGGCGTAGCCGGCGAGGCTCGTCAGCACGATGGAAGTCGCGGTGAAGATCACCGACGTGCCCAGGCTGTTGAGGATGGACTGGACGAAGGGGGTCTGCTTCAGCAGCGTCGACCAGTTGTCCAGGAAGGCGCCGCCGGGGACGAGCGGGACGTGGGCCTTGAAGAAGTCCGCCTCCGCGGTCGTCGAGTAGGTCAGCATCAGCCACAGCGGCATCAGCCACACCAGCGCCAGCGGCAGCAGGACGACGTGCAGGCCCACCGCGGCCCGCCGCTGCCGCGCGCTCATGCCCGCCTCCTGAACAGGCCCATCTGCGCGAGCGACACGGCCAGGGCCAGCATCGCGGTCATGTAGCCGATCGCCGCCGCGTAGCCGAAGTTGAAGCTGCGGAAGCCCTGCTGGTACAGGTAGGTGCCCAGCGTCTCGGTGGCGCCGCCCGGCCCGGCCCTGGTGATGAGCTGCGGCTCGGTGAAGAGCTGCAGGCTGCCGATGATCGACAGCACGGCCGCGAAGGCCACGACGGGCGACAGCAGGGGCAGCGTGACGCTGAGGAACTGCCGCCAGCGCGGCACGCCGTCCACCTCGGCGGCCTCGTAGAGGTCTTGCGGGATGCTCTGCAACCCGGCCAGGATGATGATCGCGTTGTAGCCCGTCCAGCGCCACGTCACCGCGACCACGAGGACCGCGAAGGCCGCGAGAGGCTGGTTCAGCCAGTCGGGGCCGGCGATGCCGATCCCCGACAGGGCCTGGTTCACGGCGCCGTACTGGCCGTTGAACAGCAGGCGGAACACGGTCGAATAGGCGACTTCGCCCACCACGATCGGCGCGAAGAAGGCGAAGCGGAACAGGGCGCGCGCCTTGAGCAGCTTCGAGTCCAGCGCCACGGCCAGCAGGATGGCCAGGACCAGCATGACCGGCACCTGGATCAGGAGAAAGATCAGCGTGTGGGTGAGGGCGCGCAGCAGGACGGGATCGGAGGCCAGCCGGCCCCAGTTGGCCGACAGGCTGAAGCCCGCCGCCGCGTTCCGGGTGTTCTCGAAGGAATAGATGATCGACTGCACGAGCGGCCAGGCCCAGAACACCGCGAAGACCGCGAGGTAGGGCAGCAGGAACCCGTAGGCGACGAGGCTCTTCCGGTTCATCGGGCGCGCCCCGCGCTGGACCGGCCCGCGATCGTGCCGCTTCCGCTCGATCGCTCCCCTCCACCGCTCATCCCCGCGGATGCGGGGATCCAGCGCGGAGAGACGGCCGAAGGCCGACACCATGCCTCCGCGTGCCGCCCACCGCCCGGTGGCAGGAAAGGGACGGCCTCCGGCCGATCATCCCTGCGCCCGATCCCCGCCTGCGCGGGGATGAGCGGGTGGAGGGGCGCCCCGGGCCGAGAACGCGGAAGCCGTGTCATTCCTTGATCGGCAGCCCGCTCGCGTCGGCGATCTGGTGGGCCGCGGCGTCGAGCGCCGCCTTGGCGGATGGGTAGCGCCCGTCGAGGTAGTCGTTGACCACGACCTTCATGATGCCGGTCGCGTCCGTGTAGTAGGGCGTCGAGCGGTAGGGCTTGATGTCCGGCAGCGTCGCCAGCATATCGGACCAGACCGGCTGGCCGCCCCAGAACGCCTGCGGCTCCTTCACGTAGGGATCGCTCACGGCCGACAGGAGCGAGGTGACCAAGCCGCGATACTTCATCATCGCGATCTGCCCCTCGTCGGTCCCGAGCGCGTAGCTCACGAAGGCCCAGGCAGCCTCCTTGTTGGCGGAATTGTTCGCGATCGCCAGGGATGAGCCGCCGTTGTTCGACGCCCGGCTGCCGCCGGCCTTGAAGGCCGGCATCTTGTAGGCGCCCCACATCCCGCTCTGGTCCGCCGCGTTGGAGCGGATCGTGCCCTCGTACCAGCCGCCGAAGATCTGCGACGCGGCGGCGCCGGCCTTGATGTACTGGATCCGCTGATCCCAGCCGCCGACGTTCAGGATGCCGGCGTCCCACAGGTCCTTGCCCTTGGACATGGCTTCGACGCAGCCGGGCTGGTTGACCGTGACCGACTTGCCGTCGTCGCTGAAGTAGAAGCAGCCGTTCTGGACCGCCATCATGCGGAACCACTCGTCGTCGCTGCCCTTGCCGATGGTGGCCATCTTGATCTTGCCGTCCGTGGACGCCATGATCTTCTTGCCGGCCGCGATGAAGTCGTCCCAGGTCTGGATCGACTGAGGGTCGACGCCGGCCTTCTGGTACATGTCGCGGCGATAGAAGATCATGACCGGCCCGCTGTCCCAGGGCATGGCATAGACCTTGTCGTCGACGGCCAGCTCGGTCTCCTTGAAGGGCGGGAACTTCTTGGCGAAGTCCTCGTAGCCGAGGGGCTTCAGGTCGGCGAAACACTCGGGGAAGCGGCTCCAGAGCAGTTCCGCTTCCTGGTTCTCGACGATGGAAACGTCCGGCATGTCGGTGCCGCCGGCCGCGCAGTCGGCGGCGACGCGGTCGTGCAGGTCGCTGTGGCCCATGTTGACCACCTTCACGGTGACGCCCGGGTACTTCTTGTTGAAATCGGGGACGATGTGCTCCATCGCCTCGGCCGCGGTGTTCCAGCCCCAGACCGTGACGGTCCCGCTCGGCTTGCCCTGCGCATCGGCCGCGACCGCCCAGAGCGGCGCAAGAAGCGCGATGCCGGATGTCAATGACAAAAGCTTGCCGAACGCCGTCATCTTGAGCCTCCCATCTTTGATCCGACTCTCACAGACCGCGCGTGAGATGAGTTCCGCCGACCGGAACCGAATCTTATTCTTCCGAAGCCTTAGGAACCGGGTTCCCGCCTGTCAACCGCCAAGCGAGCCGGTCAGCGCAGCCGGCGCCCGTCCGAGCCGAAGACCCGGAGGTCGCGGGGCGCGAACCCGGCCTCCATGGTTCCCCCGGCCCGCGCCGCGGCGAGCCCGCGCTGCTCGATGACCAGGGCCTCGCCCCCCCGGGCGCGCCCGTACACGTAGGACACGCCGCCGAGCTGCTCCACCACGTCGACCTCGACGGGCAGGCGCGACGGCCCGTCGCCCGACAGGTGCTCCGGCCGCAGCCCCACCTGCACGGCGGTGCCCGGCGCGGGCGCGCCGTCGCGCCACGGCATGTCGGCGACCGCGCCCTGCGCGAAGGCGATGCGCCCGTCGGCCCCGACCGTGCCGGCGAAGAAGTTCATGCGCGGCGAGCCGATGAACCCCGCCACGAAGGCCGTGTCGGGATCGGTGTAGAGGTCGAGCGGGGCGCCGGCCTGCTCGACCCGCCCGGCCCTGAGCACGACGATCTTGTCGGCGAGCGTCATGGCCTCGGTCTGGTCGTGGGTGACGTAGATCATCGTGTTGCCGAGCTGCCGGTGCAGCTTGGCGATCTCGACGCGCATCTGCACGCGCAGCTCCGCGTCGAGGTTGGACAGGGGCTCGTCGAACAGGAACACCTTGGGCTCGCGCACGATGGCGCGCCCGATGGCGACGCGCTGGCGCTGGCCGCCGGACAGCTGCGCGGGCTTGCGGTCGAGCAACTGGTCGAGCTGCAGCACGGCCGCGGCCTCCGACAGGCGCCGCTCCGTTTCGCGCTTGGACGTGCCGGTCGAGCGCAGCCCGAAGCTCATGTTGCCGCGCACGGTCATGTGCGGGTAGAGCGCGTAGGACTGGAACACCATGCCGATGCCGCGCTGCGCCGGCTCGACGTCGTTCATCGGCTTGGCGTCGATCCGGATGCTGCCGTCCGAGATGTCCTCCAGGCCCGCGATCATCCGCAGCAGCGTCGACTTCCCGCAGCCGGACGGGCCGACGAAGACGCAGAACGAGCCGTCCTCGATGGCGAGATCGATCCCGTGGATCACCTCGACGGCCCCGTAGCGCTTGCGCACGGCTTCCAACTCGACCCGGCTCATGTCCGCTCCCCCCGTTCCGTGCCGACGGGATGGCACCGCGGCGGGCGGACCGCAACCGCGGCGATGGTTTCGACGGCGTCGGCTTTCTCGAGGCGGCATGTGGAGTCTGGCCGATCATCTCGGGTTCCCCTCTCCGCCGCTCGTCCCCGCGAAGGCGGGGAGCCAGCGCGAGATGTCCGGCCGAAGGCCGGTCCTCCCTCTACAGACGTGTGGCACGCTGCACGCAATTTAGAGTGTCGGCCTTCGGCCGCCTCCTCGCGCTGGATCCCCGTATGCACGGGGATGAGCGGTGAAGAGGAGCAATCAATCGGAGATCGCCTCACACCGACAGGTAGGCCGCGCAGGCCTCGGCGTCGGCCGCGATCTCGGCGACCGTGCCGGTGAGGCGGACGTGGCCGCGGTCGATGACCACGGCGCGGTCGGAGATGAGGCGGGCGAAGTGGAGGTTCTGCTCGGACAGGAGGATGGCGAGCCCTTCCCGCTTCATGGCCAGGATGGCCAGCGCCATGTCCTCGACGATCTTGGGCGCCAGGCCCTCCGAGGGCTCGTCGAGCAGGACGAGGCGCGGGTTGCCCATCAGCGAGCGGGCGATGGACAGCATCTGCTGCTCGCCCCCGCTCATCGCGCCGCCGCGCCGCCCGCGCATCTCGGCCAGGTTGGGGAACAGGGCGAAGAGCCGCTCGGCCGTCCAGGTCGCAGCCCCGGCGCGGGGCGGCTGGCGGCCGACCGCCAGGTTCTCCTCCACCGTCAAGTCGGCGAAGATGCGCCGGTCCTCCGGCACGTAGGCGAGGCCGCGCCGGACGATCTCGTGGGTGGGCAGGCGCGACACCTCGGCGCCGTCGAACGTCACTCGCCCGTCGCGGCGCTCGAGCAGCCCCGCGATGGCCCGGAAGGTCGTCGACTTGCCGGCGCCGTTGCGGCCCAGCAGGGCCACCACCTCGCCCGTCCCCACCGTCACGGCCACGTCGAACAGCACCTGGGCGCGGCCGTACCAGCCGTTCACCCCCTCGGCCCGCAGCATCGCGCTCACGGCGCCACCGCCGCCCGGGCCCCTTCGGCCGCCGCGAAGGTCAGGCCGCCGCCGAGGTAGACGGCGCGGACCTCGGGGTCGCGGCGGACCTCCTCGGGCGAGCCCACGGCGATGACGGCGCCGCGGCTCAGCACCATCACCCGGTCGGCGTGCGCGAAGACGATGTCCATGTCGTGCTCGGTGAACATCAGCCCGACCCCGGCCCGGCGCGCGTGGTCCACCGTGACGCGCATCAGCGCGTGGCGCTCCTTCGGGGCCATGCCGGCGGTCGGCTCGTCCATCAGCAGCAGCTTCGGCTCGCCCGACAGCGCCATGGCGAGCTCCAGCCGCTTCACGTCCCCGTAGGCGAGCTCGGCGGCCGGCCGCCCGGCCTGGGGCAGCAGGCCGACGTGGTCGAGCCAGCGCTCGGCTTGCGCCACGAAGCGGCGGTCGGCGCGGCCGAAGGGCGAAGCCGCGCCGCCGGCGTGGATCAGGCAGGCGGCCTGCACGTTCTCGCGCACCGTCATGGACGCGAAGGTGGCGGTGATCTGGAAGGTGCGGCCGACGCCGCGGCCCGCCATGCGGCGCGGCGGCAGGCCCGTGACGTCCGCCCCGCCGAGGCGGATCGTGCCGCCGTCCGGCCGGATCTGGCCGTTCAGCATGTTGAAGCAGGTGCTCTTGCCCGCCCCGTTCGGGCCGATCAGCGCCAGCACCTCGCCGGCCGCCAGCGCGAAGGACACGCCGCGCACCGCGCGCACGCCGCCGTAGGACTTGGCCAGCCCCGCGACGTCGAGCAGCGCGCTCACCGCAGGCTCCCCGCGTCGGCCAGCGGGGCGGGCGCGGCGGCCGGGGCGCGCCGCCGCCGCAAGGCGAGACGCTCGACCAGCCCGCCGATGCCCGCCGGGAAGGCCACCACGAGCGCGATGATGACGAGGCCCAGCGCCAGCTTCGAGTGGTCCGTCTGGCTGACGAGCCAGATCGACAGGGCCTTGTAGAGGGCCGCGCCCGCGACGCTCCCCGACACGGTGCCGACGCCGCCGAGCAGCACCATCACGAGGCCGTCGACGGAGGTCGAGATCCCGAGCGCGTCCGGGAAGACGCTGCCCTTGAGGAAGGCGAAGAGCGCCCCCGCCAGGGCCGCGACGGCGCCGGCCAGCGCGAAGGCCACCCATTGCACGGGCGCGCGGCCGAGCCCCAGCGCTTCCGCCCGCAGCGCCGAATCGCGCACGGCCCGCAGCCCCGTGCCGAAGGGCGAGAAGACCAGGGCCCGGATCAGCCCGACGGCGCCCGCCGCCAGGGCGAGGCAGAGCCAGAAGAAGCCGCGCGGCGTCGCGGCCCAGGGCGCGGGCCAGATGCCCAGGAGGCCGTTGTCGCCCCCCGTGACGCCCGTCCACTGGAAGGCGACCGACCAGGTGATCTGCGCGAAGGCCAGCGTCAGCATGGCGAAGTAGACGCCCGACAGCCGCACGCAGAGCCAGCCGAACAGGGCCGCGCCCGCGGCGCCCAGCACGACGCCGCAGCCCAGCGCCGGCAGCATGGGCAGGCCGAGCCCGTGCGACGCCAGCGCGGCCCCGTAGGCGCCGAGGCCGAAATAGGCCGCGTGGCCGAACGACACCATGGCGCCGGCCGACATCAGGAACTGGAGGCTCGCCGCGAAGACCACGGCGATGAGGATCTCGGATCCCACGGTCAGGAGATAGTCGCCGGTCCACAGCGGGAGCGAGGCCGCCAGGAGCACGACCGCCGCGGCCGCGAGGCGGGCGGGGGGCGGGAGCGGCGCCCAGGGCCGGCGGTTCGGCTCCGGCACGGCGCGGGACGCGGCCTGCGCGCGCCCGAGAAGCCCGAAGGGCCGCACCACGAGGACCAGCGCCATGACGACGAAGACCAGCACCAGCGACACGCCGGGCAGCACCAGCACGCCGAAGGCG
>CAXTFP010000061.1:4966-10464 GCA_964243135.1 uncultured Lichenihabitans sp. | reverse complement strand
GCGCCGCCGGCATGATGGGCCGCGGTAAAATGAGCCGGGCGGAGGCGCTGGAGGGCCGCCCCCTGCCGCTCGAACCGGAAGCGCGTGAACTCCTGGTCGGCATGGCGGACGGCGACGGCCGCGCGCTCCTCAACCTCGCCGAGGACGTGTGGCGCGGCGCCCGCCCGGGCGAGCTGCTCGACCCCGCGCGCCTCGTCGCGATCGTGCAGCGCAGGGCGCCGCTCTACGACAAGAAGCAGGACGGCCACTACAACCTGATCTCGGCGCTGCACAAGGCGGTGCGCGGCTCCGACCCCGACGCGGCGCTCTACTACCTCGCCCGCATGCTCGACGCCGGCGAGGACCGGCTGTTCCTGGCGCGGCGCGTGGTCCGCATGGCGTCCGAGGACATCGGCATGGCGGACCCGCAGGCCCTGGTGGTGGCCAATGCCGCCAAGGACGCCTTCGACTTCCTCGGCAGCCCCGAGGGCGAACTCGCCATCGCCCAGGCCGTCGTCTATCTGGCGACGGCGCCGAAATCCAACGCCGTCTACGCGGCCTTCAAAGCGGCGACGGCGCTGGCGCAGCGGCACGGCTCGGTCCTGCCGCCGAAGGCGATCCTCAACGCCCCCACCAAGGTGATGAAGCGCGAGGGCTACGGCGAGCATTACCGCTACGACCACGACGAGCCGGACGCCTTCTCGGGCCAGGATTACTGGCCGGAGGCCATCGGCCGGCAGAGCCTGTACCGTCCGACGGAGCGCGGCTTCGAGCGCGACGTCGGCCGGCGCATGGCGTGGTGGGAGGCCCGCCGCAAGGAGCGCGGAGAGGGGTGAGGGACCGATGGTCTTCGTCAGCGTCACGCGGCTCAGGATCAGGTCCGTTCGATTCCTGCCGGCTTTCCTGCTCCACAGCGCCCGCGCCGTGCGCCAGATCGAACGCGCGCCCGGCTTCAGGGGCGGGGCGCTGCTCGCGGACCGCGGCTGGGCCTTCTGGACGGTGACGGCCTGGGACGACCAGCAGAGCATGAGGTCGTCCCTCGACGCCGGCGCGCACCGGGCCGCGATGCCGCGGGTGTCCGGCTGGTGCGACGAGGCTTCCGTCGTCCATTGGGAGCAGCCGGACGGAGCACTGCCGACCTGGGACGAGGCCGACGGGCGCATGCGCCGGGAAGGGCGCCCCACTCCGCTGCGGCACGCCGGCCCGCACCACCGCGCCCTCACCTACCGCCGGCCCCGCCCCCTGGGGACCACCCCGATCCGGCCGGCCGGAGGCTGAGCCGAGGCGGCCGAGCTCACGGGGCCGGGTCGAGCTTGAGCACGACGGCCTTGGGCACGTGAGTGAAGTAGCTGCCGTCCCCAACGTCGATGGCGCGGCCCAGGGCATCGGCCGTCGCGTCCAGGTGGGACGCCGAGGCGATCGTGGCTTCGTTCGGCTTGGCCTCGGAGGTCACGCTCTGGGTCGCGTAGCCCGGCTTGGCGACCGTGATCCCGAAACTGTCCCGGCGCGGCCCCGACACCGTGCAGGGCGACGTGCAGATCGTCCCCGTGGTCGACGAGACCGTGGCTCCGGGCGGGTCGGTGACGACCGGCACGTCATCCGTGACGCCGTGGTCGAGCGTGGCGCAGCCGGCGAGGCACAGCGCGGCGAGGATCGCCGCCGGGCGCGTGCGCATCCTCATCGCGTCATGTCTCATGAGGGGGCCCGAGCGGGTGCTCGCGGCCGCGTCGGCTTGGGGCGGGAGGCGGGGGCGAGGCTCGTCAGTGCGACGTCGACGGGGTTCGGCGCGTGTTCGAGGGCCGCGCCAGTCGCGGCGTCGACCGCGAGGCCGAGCCCCACCGTCGCCACGTTCTCGGTCGACAGGGCCGCTCCGGCCCCCGAGATGCGCGTCGCGACCGGGACGGTGCGGCTGCGGTAGCCCGGTTTGCTGACCGTCACGTCGAAGACCGCGTCCCGCGCGACGTCCAGCGTGCAGGGCGTCGCGAGACAGCCGGCGCCGATGTCGGTTGTGACGGCGGCGCCCGCCGGCTCTGAGATCACCGCCACCTCGTCGGTTGTGCCGCGCGTCAGTGTCGCGCATCCGCCCAGCGTCACCGCCATCATCCCCGCCGCGACGAGACGCATCGACCTACTCCGCTCCGCCCGGTACCAAGATGGGCCGCGGATGAGCAGATGCTAAGTCAAAATTGTGGAGAGATGTCCCACGAGACGGCGACTGCCGATCGTGCAGCCCGTCATCACCTCGGGGGTATGACGCTTTCAGCGCCCCGGGCCAGACCGACATGATGACGATGTGGGATGGCGGATCGGGCTGTTCCGCACGCCATGTGTCGACCGTTCAAAGGCGATCAGTCGGCGTCGAGGAGCAACTCATCGATTGAGATTTTGAGCGCTGCGGCAAGCCTTTTGAAGGCCTGGATCGAGCCTGGCTTCCTTCTACTCTCTATCTCGGCCAAGTAGCTCCGCGAGACTCCGGCGGCTTCGGCCAGCGCCTGAGATGTCAACCCTCGGTGATCCCGCCAGATCTTGATGGGATGCTCACCCTCCAGCAACCGCCCCACAAGTTCATCGGACAAGTTGTCGGCGCGAGCCTCCGCTTTGCCTCCAGCTTCCTCCCTGGCCTCCGCGACTCGCAGCGTCGCGATGTCCTCGGCATCCTCGGCTGCCGAGATCAGGGCTTCGTAGTCCGCGACACTCAGCGTCACGGTGTCGGCGGTACGGGCGATGACTCGGATGGCGTTCATCTGTAGACCTCGTCTCGCTTTGCGATGATGTCGACGATCATCTCGTCGGCCTTACGATCCAGGCGGTAGACGGCTCGCCAGTCGCCCTGACGGACCCGAAAACCGGGTTGGTCGGTGAGGCGTTTGGCCCAGGGATGTTGCGTCATCGGGTCGGCTGCAACGATCTGAAGTTTGGCACGAAGACCCTTTATCTCCTTGGCCGGAGCCCTGCGGAAGGCTTTGAGGGCAGCGGGAGAGTAGGTCAGGCGCATGATCGTCTGTCGCTATTAGCGACATGAAAGTCAAGAGATCCTTGCTGATGGCGATAAACATCGTAGACCGTCACTGCCGATCATCTTTCGCAGCGTCTCCGGCGCCCGCCGATGAGCCGTATAGCCCGTCGTACGGCTCCGCCGCTTCCGTGATAGGATAGTCCCCAAGTGTTAGACGCCCTTCGCCAAGTGCTACGGTGTAGGACCGGCGACGGCGTGATGCGATGCTAAACGTCGTCGGGAGATGGCAAAGGACGAGATTGGATCATGGGCGAGCAGGGCCTCAGCGAGAAACCTAACTCCATCAAGCCTGGGCGCTATTCCGTCGCCCCCATGATGGACTGGACCGACACCCACTGCCGGACCTTCCACCGCATCCTGACGCGGCGGGCGCTGCTCTACACCGAGATGGTCACGACCGGCGCGGTCATCCACGGGCCGCGCGCGCGACTGCTCGCGCATGATGCCTCCGAGCACCCGGTGGCGCTCCAGCTCGGCGGCAGCGACCCCGGCGAGCTCGCGGAAGCGGCGCGCATCGCGGGAGGGTTCGGCTACGACGAGGTCAACCTCAACTGCGGCTGCCCGTCCGACCGCGTGCAGAACGGCCGCTTCGGCGCCTGCCTGATGCGTGAGCCGGAGCTCGTGGGCCATTGCGTGGCCGCCCTGAAGACCGCGGTGCAAGTGCCCGTCACGGTCAAGTGCCGCATCGGCGTCGACGACCAGGACCCGCGGGCCGCGCTCGACGCCCTGGTGGACGCGGTCGTGGCGGCCGGCGCCGACGGCGTGATCGTCCACGCCCGCAAGGCGTGGCTCCAGGGCCTGTCGCCCAAGGAGAACCGCGACGTGCCGCCGCTCGATTACGGGCTCGTCCGCGAGCTGAAGCGGGCCCGCCCCGGACTCTTCGTGTCGGTCAACGGCGGCATCGCCGACAACGACGCGGCCGAGGCGCACCTGGCCGCGCTCGACGGCGTCATGCTGGGCCGCGCCGCCTATCACACGCCGGAGGTGCTGCTCGACGTCGACCGCCGCTTCTTCGGCGCGCCGCGCCCCGTGGCGGACGCCTTCGCGGCCGTGGAGGCCTTCATGCCCTACATGGAGCGCAAGTTGGGCGAGGGCGTCCGCCTGCACGACATGACGCGCCACCTCCTCGGGCTGTTCGCCGGCCAGCCCGGCGCCCGCGCCTGGCGCCGCCACCTCGCCACACGGGCGCCGACGCCCGGTGCCGGGCTCGACGTCGTGCGCGAAGCGCTGGGTAAGGTGCGGGGAGGCGCCGAAGCCGTCGATCGCGCCGCCTGAGCGGTCGTCATCAGTGATGCCGAATCGTGCGCGCCGCGGATACTTTGAGCAGGCGGCGGCGTTTCGATTGCTGGATTGCGTCTCGCCGATAATGATTGCCGTCCCGGCCTGACTCTACATCTCCGTTGCACCTTCGCTGCACCGCGGCATCTCGCCCGCGAGGGCAACGGTTCGGCGGTTTCCGGCGTTGAAACGCCGGGAGTTCATCGATGGGTCTCGTCCTCTATGCCCTGAAGAACCGTGTCACGTTCTACGTGATGGGACTCCTGATCCTGCTCGCCGGGATCGGCTCGTCGGCCATCGCGCCGAAGGACGTGCTGCCCAGCGTCGACATCCCGGTCGTCGTGATCGTCTGGACCTACACGGGCCTCGACACGACCGACATGGCCCAGCGCATCACCACCTACAGCGAGTTCTCGCTGTCCAACAACGTCAACGACATCAGGCAGATGGAGAGCCAGACGCTGCCGGGCGTCGCCATCGAGAAGATCTACTTCCAGGATCGCGTCAGCATCGACCTCGCCATCGCCCAGGTGGTGTCGGCGATGAACTCTATCCGCGCCGCGATGCCCACGGGCGTGCAGCCGCCCGTGGTGATGCGCTTCTCGGCCTCCTCCGTGCCGGTGATCCAGCTCGCCCTGTCGTCCGACAAGGAGAGCGGCGCCAAGCTCTACGACTACGGCCAGTACCGCATCCGCCAGACGCTGACCCAGGTGCCGGGTTCGACCCTGCCGGCGCCCTACGGCGGCGCCCCGCGCCAGGTGATGGTGGACCTCGACCTCCACGCGCTCCAGGCGCATGGCCTGACCCCGACGGACGTGACCAACGCCATCACGGCGCAGAACATCGTCGTGCCCTCGGGCCTGTCGAAGATCGGCGAGCAGCAATATCCCATCCGCCTCAACATGTCGCCCGAGGTGGTGGACGACCTCAACCAGATGCCCGTCAAGGTGGTGGACGGCACGCCGATTTTGATCAGCGACGTCGCCCACGTGCGCGACGGCTCGCCGCCGCAGCTCAACATCGTGCGCTCGGACGGCCGGCATTCGGTGCTGGTGACGGTGCTGAAGAACGGCGCGGCCTCGACGCTGTCGGTGGTCAACGCCGTCAAGAACGTCCTGCCGGGGATCCGCGCCGCCGCGCCGAAGGACATGAAGATCACGCCGCTGTTCGATCAATCGGTGTTAGTTTGGCGCGCCGTCACGGACGTGGGGGGCGAGGGCCTGAT
>CAXTFP010000061.1:0-4956 GCA_964243135.1 uncultured Lichenihabitans sp. | reverse complement strand
AACGTGCTGCCGTGGTGCCGCGCCGCCCCCCCAGAGCTCATCACTACCTCTCCTCTGTTGGGCCAGATGTGGATCAGGGCCAGCGCCATCACGGACGTGGTGCGCGAGGGCCTGATCGCGGCCGGGCTGACGGGCGCCATGATCCTGATGTTCCTGGGCTCGTGGCGCTCGACCCTGATCGTGCTGGTGTCGATCCCGCTGGCCATCCTGACGTCGCTGACCGTGCTGACGGCGCTCGGCGAAACCATCAACATCATGACGCTGGGCGGCCTCGCCCTCGCGGTCGGTATCCTGGTCGACGACGCGACCGTGGCGATCGAGAACACCTATCGCCTGATGGACGAGGGGCGCAGCTTCAAGGACGCGGTGGTGGAGGGCGGCGCCGGCATCGCCAAGCCGGCGCTGATCTCGACCCTGGCCATCTGCTCGGCCTTCGTGTCGGTCTTCTTCCTCACCGACACGCCGCGCTACCTGTTCGTGCCCCAGGCCATGGCGGTGGTTTTCGCCATGCTGGCCTCCTACCTCCTGTCGCGGACGCTGGTGCCGATCCTCATCGACGTGCTGGTGCGGCGGGAATACGACCGGAAGCGGGAGAATCGCGACGCCGCCGCCCCGCGGGGCTGGTTCGGGCGCCTCCACGCCGGTTTCGAGAAGCGCTTCGCCCGCTTCCAGCGCGGCTACATCGGGCTGCTGCACGGCGCCCTCGACCACAAGCTCGTCACCTTCGCGGTCGCGGGCTGCGTGCTGGTGATGGGCGGCGCGCTGCTGGAGTTCGTCGGCCGGGATTACTTCCCGCAGATCGACGGCGGCGCCATGACGCTGCACATCCGCACCCGTCCCGGCCAGCGCATCGAGACGGCCGAGCAACGCTTCGCCGAGGTCGAGCAGGTGATCAAGGAGGTCGTGCCGCCGAAGGACCTCGAACTGATCCTCGACAACATCGGCCTGCCCTCCATCAACTACAACTTCGCCTTCGGCGACGGATCCTTCGTGGCCTACAACGACGGCCAGATGCTGATCTCGCTGAAGGAGGGCCACGCCCCCACCGCGGGCTACATGAAGACGCTGCGCGAAGTGCTGCCGCAGAAGTTCCCAGACACGGTCTTCTACTTCCAGCCCTCCGACATCATCACCCAGACGCTCGACTTCGGCACCATCACGGCCATCGACGTCCAGGTGAACGGGCGCAACGCCGGGACGGACCTCGCGGCCGCCCGGTCCATCGAGGCGAAGCTGCGCGGCGTGAAGGGCGCGGTCGACGTGCACATCCAGCAGGTGCTCGACACGCCCGAGTTCGTGGCCGACGTCGACCGGCGGCTCGCCTCCGAGCTCGGCCTCACGGAGCAGCAGATCGCCAATGCGATGAACATCTCGCTGTCCGGGTCCTATCAAGTGACGCCGAACTTCTGGGCCGACCCTAAGACCGGCATCCCCTACCAGCTCTGGGTGCAGACGCCGGAATACCGCAACGACAGCCTGACGGCGCTGAAGAACACGCCCCTGATGGTGCAAACGGCCGCCAACACGACCGGCAGCTCAACCAGCGACACGCTGCAACTCCTGAGCAGCGTCGCCACCATGCGCCGCACCTCCGAGCAGACGGTCATCAACCACGTCAACACGCAGCCGACCTACGACGTCTACGCCTCCGTGCAGGACCGCGATCTCGGCTCGGTGCGGCAGGATATCGACCGCATCGTGGCCGAGGAGCAGAGGGGCCTGCCGGCGCCCGACAAGGTCGTCGTCCGCGGCCAGATCGAGAGCATGGACAGCGCCTTCGGCCGCATCGAGATCGGCCTGGCGATCGCCGTGGTGGCCGTCTACCTGCTGATGGCGGTGAACTTCCAGAGCTGGGGCGATCCCTTCGTGGTGATCTGCGCGCTGCCGCTCGCCTTCTGCGGCATCGTCTTCAGCCTGTTCATCACCGGCACGACGCTGTCGATCCCCTCGCTGTTCGGCGCCATCATGGCGGTGGGCGTCGCGAGCGCCAACTCGATCCTGCTCGTCACCTTCGCGCGCGAGCATCGGGAGGAGACCGGCTGCTCGGCCGCCGAGGCCGCCATCGCGGCCGGCCGGACGCGCCTGCGCCCGGTGCTGATGACGGCGGGCGCCATGTTCGTCGGCCTGATCCCCATGGCGGTCGGCATCGGCGAGGGTTCCGAGCAGAATGCCGCGTTGGCCCGCGCCGTGCTCGGCGGCGTCGCCTTCGGCACCTGCGCCACGCTGATCTTCGTGCCCTTCCTCTATGCCCTGCTGCGCCGCGGCCGCTTCCAGCCCGTCGAGGACTACCGCTGATGGACCAGATCACGCCGCGCCGGTCCGATCCCGACGACGACATGCGCCCCGAGGGTGAGCCCGAGGAGCGCCACGACGGCCGCGAGGTGTCGCGGGCCGCTCCCCCGGCCCCCGACGCGCCCGGGTCGCGGCCTGCCGAGCCCGAGCCCGGGGAGGAGCGCCGCGGCGCCGCTCCCAGCGATGAAGGGCACGACGTGATGACGCTGTCGGCCGGCGAGGGCGGGACGGAGGACGGCCGCTCGGGCGCCCACAGGCCCGGCCTGCCGTCGCGCTGGATCTTCGTCGGCGTGGTCCTGGTGCTCGGCCTCGCGCTGGCCTGGGGCGTCTACACCCACTGGAAGACGAGTTCCGCGGCCGACGAAACGCAGCAGAAACGGGCCAGCCTCGTGCCCAGCCTCCGCGCCGCCAAGGCCCAGTCCGAGGACGGCCCGGTCGGCCTCACGCTGCCCGGCGAGACGCAACCCTTCGCCACGGCCAACATCTACGCCCGCGCCACGGGCTACATCACGGAGCGGCGGGTCGACATCGGCACGCGGGTGAAGAAGGGCGACCTCCTCGTCCACATCTCGGCACCCGACCTCGACCAGCAGTTGGAGCAGGCCCAGGCCCAGCTCGGCCAGGTGCAGGCGGCCGCGGTGCAGGCCCAGGCGACCGTCAGCCAGTCGGACGCCAACCTCAACCTCGCCAAGGTCAACCTCCAGCGAGCCCAGGCGCTGGTCGGGCAGGGCTACGAGACGCTGCAGAACCGCGACCAGCTCCAGGCGAACCAGATCGCCCAGGGCGCCAACGTCGATGCGGCCCGCGCCGGGGTGAAGGTGGCGGAGGCCAACGTCAAGGCCCAGCAGGCGTCGATCGACCGCCTCAAGACACTGACGGCCTTCGAGGACGTGCGGGCGCCCTTCGACGGCATCGTCACGGTGCGCAACGTCGACCTCGGCACGCTGGTCAACGCCGACGCGTCGAGCGGCACGCCGATGTTCACGGTCGAGGAGAACGACGTGCTGCGGGTGCTCGTGCAGGTGCCGCAGAACTCTGCCACCGGGGTCCGCGACGGGCTCGAAGCGAGGATCAGCGTGCCGCAGATGCCAGGGCGTACTTTCGTGGGGAAGGTGACGCGCTCGTCGTCGTCGCTGCAGTCCTCGGCCCGCACGCTCACGGCCGAGGTCGACATCCCGAACGAGGCGGGCGTGCTGCGCTCCGGGCTCTACGCCTACATCACGCTGGAGATCCCCCGCACCAGCCCCGACGTGGTGCTGCCGGCCGAGACGCTGATCTTCGACCAGAGCGGAACCCACGTCGCGGTGGTGGGCGAGGGCGACAAGGTGAAGATGGTGCCGGTCGAGATCCGCCGCGACTTCGGCACCAGCATCGAGGTCGCGACCGGCCCGAAGGGCGGCGACCGCGTGGTGCTCAGCCCGCCGGCGTCGCTGCGCGACGGCGCGCAGGTGAAGGTCGAGGCGGACGACAAGGCCGGGAGTGAGGGCGCCGGCGGCGAGGTCGCCAAGAACAAAGTATCCGAGAAATGATGCTGCGCTGCTCTTTGCAATGGATTCCAAAGGGCTCGCCCTTTGGCGGGTTTCAGGGCAGAGCCCTGATAAAGCCGAAATCTGCATCAGGGCTCCGCCCTGAAACCCGCAAAAGGCCGAGGGCCTTTTGAAACCTTTATTCCATAACTATGAATTCGCTGGCTCTACTTGCCCCGCAGCACGAGTTTGTCGTTCGACACCGTGAAGGACTCGAGCTTGTCGAGGTAGCTCATGCCGAGCAGGTTCTCGTGCAGGGCGCCCGGCTTGGCTACCAGCGCCTTGACGTCGGTCTGCACCAGTGGCCCGATCGACAGCGACGGCAGCACGACCTCCGCCGCGAGCGCGCGCCCGTTGGCGGTGGCGACCTCGACGTCGTAGGTGAGGCGCTTCACCGGGATCTTCAGCCGCGCCGCGTCATCAGACCGGAGCACGACCGACGTGGCCCCCGTGTCGAGCGTGAACGGCACCCTCGCCTTGCCGATGCCGGCGTCGAGCGTGAACTGCCCGTCCGGCCGGCGGAACACCGTCACCTCCCGCGGGCCGCTCTCGACGATCGTGCCGGGCACCAGCACCGCCATGACGCGCTCCGCCACCGTGCCGAGCTCGAACCGGTAGGAATAGCCGGCCAGCGCCACCAAGAGCATCGCGGCCCAGAGCGCCAAGCTGAGGAGGCCGGTCGAGATGCGCCCCCGGAACATGCCGGGGATGGCGGTCGCGAGGCAGGTCGCGAACCCGCCGTAGACGATGATCCGCGTCCAGTCCGACGCACTGAGCTCGCTCCAGTCCATGGGGCAGGGTCCATCCGCCGCCCAATCGCCGAAGCGGCCGTCCCTCAGCTACGGGGCGGGCGTCCCCGCGTCCAGCGCGGATCGCGCGCTCGGGCTCGCGGCGCCGAGACGCGCGGGCAGCAGGGCCATCACGGCGACCCGCTCCGCCTGCGACAGGCCGCCCCAGCCGACGATCTCGTCGATGGTCCGGCCGCAGCCGGCGCAGATGCCGCTGGGGCCGACGATGGTGCAGACGCCGACGCAGGGCGAGGAGGATGAGGACATCCCGCCTCGTTAGACCGCCGGCGGCGCGATGAGAAGGCCGAGGAGCAGGGCGATTTCGCACAGCTGTTGACAAGCCCCCGCCA
>CAXTFP010000060.1:0-10483 GCA_964243135.1 uncultured Lichenihabitans sp. | reverse complement strand
GAGCAACAGGTCATTTGCGGTCTGGATGTGGACCGACCAGGAGCGCTCGTGCGTGGGAAGAAAATTGACCGGTCGTGGATCGCGAGGATCGCGCACGTCGATGACGCTGACGCCGCCGCTGAAGACATGGCTGACGAAGGCATGGCCGCGATGGACCATGCATTGAATACCGTCGGCGCGACCGCCCTGGTCGGTCCACCCGACGAAATCGATGTTCCTGGCGGCGTCGAAGAACTCGCTCATGGCGTCGTTCCCGCTTCGATGCGCGTGCGACCGGCGGCCCCGGTCGCGCCGCGGTTCCAGCCGCGGCCATGATCGCCGAAGGACTCCCAGCCCTGGTCGGTGACGGCCACCGTATCTTCGAGCTTGATGAAGCCGCGGCGCGGATGCACCAGCGTCGTTTCGATGGAGATCACCATGCCGGCTTCCAGCGGCCGGTCGGCGTGGTATGCGGCATAGGGCACCGAACTCCGATCGGTCAGCCAGGGCGCCTCGTGGCCGATGAGGCCCATACCGTGCGCGACGAAATCCAGCTGCGCGCGATGGGTCGAGCGGGCCACCAGCGCATCCGGCTCGCCGAAGATGTCGCCGCCCCGCGAGCCGGCCCGGATCGGCCGCCGCGCGGCCTGCTGGATCGACTCGACCTCGCCCAGCAGATCCTGAAGCTCCTGGTCGGGCTCTCCGAGCACGGCCATGCGGCAAAGGTCGCCGATATAGCCATGCTCGTTGGCGCCCGAATCAAGGGCAAGCACCTCGCCGGGCCGCCACCGCTGGTCGGAAGGCACGCGGTTGAACATCGTCCCCATGTTGACGAGAGCGTAATCGAAATGGAGGCCGGAGAGGGTCTCCTGGTGCCGAAGAAGGTCGGCGATCTCGTGCTTGGAGGTGCCTTCCCCGATGGTCGCGAAGACGGCCAACATCGCATCCACGACCTTTTCGGAGGCGGAGCGAAGGTGGGCGAGTTCGGCCGTCGTCTTGACGGCGCGCAGCAGTTCGAGGGTGAGGTTGGCATTGACCAGCACCGTGCCGGGCAGTCCGGCCTCGATCACGTGGCCCGCACTTGCGGGGAGAAAATCCATCTCCACCCCGACGCGACGGAAGCGCCGCCCCAGGCCGAGAAGGTGCCGGACGGCCGAGCCGGCGTAGTCCGCGACCGTCATGTTGTCGAAATGGGTGTGGGCGACCCAGAACTTCCCGTGGTCCTTCTCGTAGGTCTCCATGGGGCTGCCGATGTAGGCGGTATCGTCCGGCCGGCCCCGGACGTAGACGACGCAGGGCTGATAGCGGCTGAGACCACAGGCATCGGCGAAATGATAAAAGAAGTAGCGATAGCCACCGAGCAGGTACTGGATGTTGTGCTTGGAGGTGACGATCAGGGCATCGAGATCGGCCTCGGCCATCAGCCTGTCGAGGCGCACGCGGTCGAAGGGTACGCCCTGCGGCAGGGGCGCGTCCGCGTTCCGTTCGTTCATGGCCTCCTCCCTCACAGCGGTTTCCAGGCCCCGTCGGCCGCGTGGGACGCGGACGCGGCCTCGATCATCCTGAGGCCCGCGACCCCGTCCGCGATGCCCGGCAGATTGTCGAGCCAAGGACGCGGCGAACGGCCGAGGCGCAGCGCCGCGATCGCAAACGCCGCCTCGACGTAGATGTTGGCGAACGCCAAGGCATAGCCTTCGGGATGCCCCGGCCGGAACCGGGCGGACCGCGTGACCAGAGCGGAAGTCCCTTCCTGCCCGGCCCGCAGCAGGGTTTCGGGCTCGCGCAACGGCTTGAAGCGCAAAAATTCGGCATCCTCCTCGCGCCATTCGAGCGCTGCGGCGTCGCCATAGAGGCGCAGCGAGAGGCCGTGCTGGGTCCCGGTCGCGGCATAGCTGGCCCAGAGCCGTCCGGCCGCGCCGGTCTCGTAGTCGAAGCCGAGATAGGCATTGTCGAAGACCTCGCGACGCGCCGCGAAGGTCTGCAGGCGAGCGGTGAGGCGGCTCGGGGTCATGCCGCCGACGTAGCGCATCAGGTGATAGGCATGCGTTCCCACCTCGCCGAGGATGGCCTCCGGGCCCATCGATCGCGCACGAAACCGCCAGTGCCGGTCGGCCGGATCGTCGGGTTCGAGGTTGACCCCCGGCGCACCGCCGGCAAATTCCGCCTCGACCATGCGCAGGCGGCCCAGCGCCCCGGACGCCACGAGGTCGCGGGCGTGGCGCACCATGGGGAAGGCGGAGTAGCAGTGGGTCAGCACGAAGACCCGCCCCGAGGTCTCGACGGCCGTCTGCAGACCGTCTGCCTCGGCGAGCGTGCGGGTCAATGGCTTTTCGCAGATCACGTCGATGCCGGCGGCCAAAAAGGCCGTCGCGGCCGCGGCGTGGATACCGGGCGGCGTCGCGATGACGACGGCGTCGATCCCGTCCGGCCGCTCGCGCTCCCGCCGGGCCATCTCGCGGTAATCGTCATAGACGCGGTCGGGCGCGACCAGCACACCCGCCGCGGTCGCGCGCGTGACGGCAGGGTCGATGGAAAAGGCGCCCGCGACCAGATCGTAGAGGCCGTCGGCCTGGAAGGCGATCCGATGCGTCTCGCCGATCACGGAATCGAAGCCGCCGCCGACCATGCCGAGCCGCAGCCGGCGCCCGAATGTCCCGATGAGCTGTGCCAACATGCCTGTCATGAGCCGTTTCGTCCCCGCTTCCCGCCGATCTACCGGACTGGATCGCCGCGCATTGCGCGTTTAACGCACATCTGCGCGATTGTTGACTTAACCTAGTCCCTGTGGAAGGGTCGAGGCAAGAGCAGAACGGGTGGAGGAAACCGAATGGCGCGATGGCTCAAGCGCGGCCTCGATGAGGCCGAGCGGCGCGACATCGACCGGAGTGTCCGCGATACGGTCGAGGACGTGATCCGCCAGATCGAGCGGGATGGCGACGCCGCCGTGCGCGCGCTTTCGGTGAAGTTCGACGCCTGGGATCGCGACGATTACCGGCTGAGCCCCTCGGAGATCGAGGCGTGCCTCGCGCAATTGACGCCCGGAGATCTCGACGACATCCGTTTCGCGCAAGCGCAGGTGCGCAACTTCGCCGAGATCCAGCGCGCGTCGATGCGCGACGTCGAGCAGGAAACGTTGCCGGGCGTGGTCCTCGGTCACAAGCACATCCCGATGGACTCGGTCGGCTGCTACGTGCCCGGCGGAAAATACCCGCTGCTGGCCTCGGCGCATATGTCGGTCGTCACCGCCAAGGTCGCGGGGGTCGGGCGGGTGGTGACCTGCGCGCCGCCCTTCGGCGGCAAACCGGCCCCGGCGATCGTCGCGGCCCAACATCTGGCGGGGGCCGACGAGATCTTCGTGCTCGGCGGCATCCAGGCAGTGGCCGCCATGGCCGTCGGAACCACCTCCATCAAGGCGGTCGACATGCTGGTCGGGCCCGGCAACGCCTTCGTCGCCGAAGCCAAGCGCCAGCTGTTCGGCCGGGTGGGGATCGATCTCTTCGCAGGACCCACCGAGACGCTGGTGATCGCCGACGATACGGTCGACGGCGAGATCTGCGCGGTGGACCTTTTGGGGCAGGCGGAACACGGGCCGAACTCACCCGCGATCCTGCTCACGACCTCCGAACGCCTGGCGCGGGACACGCTCGACGAAATCGCCCGGCTGATCGCCCAGATGCCGACCGGCAAGGTCGCAGGGGCCGCCTGGAAGGGCTACGGGCAGGTCATCGTCGCCGACGGCTACGACGACATGCTGACCGTCGCCAACGCCATCGCCTCGGAACATGTCCAGGTCATGACCGATCGCGACGACTGGTTCCTGCAGCACATGACCAACTACGGCGCGCTGTTCATCGGTCCCCGCACCAACGTCGCCTACGGCGACAAGGTCATCGGCACCAACCACACGCTGCCGACCATGAAGGCCGCCCGCTACACCGGCGGGCTGTGGGTCGGCAAGTTCCTCAAAACCTGCACGTACCAGCGGGTGACCAGCGACGCGGCCTCCACGATGGTGGGGGAATATTGCTCGCGCCTGTGCATGCTCGAAGGCTTCTCGGGTCATGCCGAGCAGGCCAACATCAGGCTACGCCGCTACGGCCGCCAGAACGTCGCGCCCTACACGGCTGCGGCGCGCACCTGAGCCTCGCCACGGCCGCCTTTCCCTCATCTCCGGGCCCGCGCCGCATGGATCTCCCCTCCGCCCCGGGCTTTTCGCTGCATGGCCGCCGCGCGCTCGTGACGGGCGCGGGCCGCGGGCTCGGCGTCGCGATCGCGACCGCCCTGGCCGGGGCCGGCGCCGAGGTCGTCCTGGCCGCGCGATCGGCCGACGAGGTCGAGGCGGTCGCGACCGCGATCCGGCACGCGGGCGGATCGGCCTCGGCGATCCCGCTGGACGTCACCGACCTTGCCGCGGCCGGAGCGGCGGTCGAGGCGGCCGAGCCCTATGACATTCTCGTCAACAACGCCGGCACCAACCGGCCAGGCGCGTTCCTCGAGACGCCGGTCGAGGATTACGACGCGGTGTTCTCGATCAACGTACGCGCCGCCTTTTTCCTGGCGCAGGCCGTCGCCAAGAGGCTCGTCGCGGCGGGCCGGCCGGGCTCGATCATCAACGTGTCCTCGCAGATGGGCCATGTGGGGGCCGCCCGCCGGACGATCTATTGCGCCTCGAAACACGCCGTCGAGGGCATGACCAAGGCCATGGCGGCGGAGCTCGGGCCGCACGGCATCCGGGTCAACAGCATCTGCCCGACCTTCATCGAGACCCCGCTGACGCGGCCCTACTTCGAGGATGCCGGGTTTCGCGACTCCGTCCTCGGCAAGATCAAGCTCGGCCGCCTCGGCCGCCCCGAGGACGTCATGGGTGCGGTGGTGTTCCTCGCCTCCGACGCATCGGCGCTGATGACCGGCTCCGCCGTGATGCTCGACGGCGGCTGGACGAGCACGGGCTGAGCGGAATGCACACGACTTCGATGATTGCCGTCCCTTTCTCCCGTCGCGGGGTCGAACGTGCCGCGGGCAAGCACATCCGCCTGCGGAGGGCGCCATGAAGAAGATCCTCGTCGTCCAGCCCCTCCGGCCCGAGGCCCTGCGCCTGTTCGAGGCGCGGCCCGACGTCAGCTTCGACGTCGTGATGGATTTCTCGACCGACAATCTGCTGCGCCACATCGGCGATGCCGACGCGCTGACGATCCGGGACGCGCCGCTGCCGGTCGCCGTGCTCGAAGCCGCGCCCCGGCTGAAGGTCGTCTCCCGTCACGGGGTGGGCACCGACAACATCCCGATCGACTATTGCACCGCGCGCGGGCTTCCCGTCACCGTGGTCGGCAGCGTCAACGCCGTCTCGGTAGCGGAGCAGACGATGTATCTCATGCTCGCCGCGGCGCGGCGCGGGATCGAACTCGATGCGGCCGTGCGACGCGGCGACTTCGGTGCCCGCTCGAAGCTGATCGGCCTGGAACTGCGCGGCCGCCGGCTGCTGATCGTCGGGTTCGGCCGGATCGGACGCGAGATCGCGGCGCGGGCGCAGGCTTTCGGCCTGCAGGTCTTGGTGTTCGACCCCTTCGCGGCGCGCACGCCCGCGCCGGGCGTCGCCTTCGCCGACACGCTCGAACAGGGCCTCGCCCAGGCCGACATCCTCAGCCTGCACGTGCCGCTGGATGCGCGGACCCGGAACCTGATCGGCGCCCGCGAGCTCGCGCTGATGCCGAAGGACGCGATCGTGCTGAACACGGCCCGGGGCGGCATCGTGGACGAGGAGGCGCTGGCCGCGGCGCTCGATGCGGGTCACCTGTGGGCCGCCGGGCTCGACACGTTCGCGGTCGAGCCGTTGCAGGCCGACAGCCCGCTGCTGACGAATGCGCGGACGGTCCTCAGCCCCCATTCGGCTGCGCTGACCGAAGAGTCCCTGGTCGCCATGGGCGTGATGACCGCCCGCAACGCCCTCGCAGGGCTCGACGGCACGCTCGACCCTGCCCTCGTGGTCAATGCGTCGGTTCTGGCGGAGGTGTCCCATGCGACCCAGTGACGTGAGGCTCCGGTGGTCGCGCGGGGAAGCTGCGGTCTGCGGCTGGCTGTCGATGGGCAACGCCTATGCGGCGGAGGTCGTCGGCTGGTGCGGGGTCGATTGCGTCGCGGTGGACCTCCAGCACGGCATGGCCGATGTGCAATCGATGATCGGCATGCTGCAGGCGATCTCGGCGACTCCGGCAACCCCCTTCGTGCGCGTGCCCTCCCTCGATCCGCCGCTGCTGATGAAGGCGCTCGATGCCGGCGCCTATGGCGTGATCTGCCCGATGGTCGACGATGCCGCCCAAGCCCGCGCGCTGGTCGAGGCGACCCGATACCCGCCGCGCGGCCTGCGCAGCTTCGGGCCGGCCCGCGGACTGCTCTATGGCGGCGACGACTACTTTGCCCATGCGGACGACACCATCGTCCGGCTGGCCATGGTGGAAACCGCCCCGGGCCTCGACAATGTCGAGGCCATCTGTGCCGTCGACGGCATCGACGGCATCTTCGTCGGCCCGAACGACCTCGGCCTCGCGCTCGGCAAGGGGGTGTCGAGCGATCCGACCGACCCCGAGGTCCGCGCCGCCATCGCCCGCTGCGTGGCGGCGGCCAAGACGCTCGGCAAGCATGTCGGGATCTTCTGCCCCTCCGGAGCGGTCGCCGCGCGCTGCATCGCCGAGGGTTTCGACTTTGTCGTGCCCAACAGCGAGGTCAATGTGATGAGGGCGGCGGTGACGGCCGAGGCGAAGCGGGCCCGGGAGCCCGGCGAAGACGGGGCATCATCGCGAGGCGCGTAGCGTCGCGGCACTCCAGCGTCGTCGCGGCGAGTCGCTCAGGGGGAAACTGCCGGATTGCAATCGCCCTGTTCGTTCAGGGCGAACTGGCTGCTCGGCCGACGCCGGCTCGCGATGACGGTCGCGACGGCACTCCGTCGAAGTAACCGCGTGCCAGCGTGGGGACGCTCCGCCACAGAAAGCAGAACCTCACATCGCGACGAGGGTCTTCAGCGCGGGGGTCTTCGGGTCGAGCAACGGCGCGAAACCCTCCGCGACGACCCGCGCCAGCGGCACCCGTCCGGTGACGAGACGCTCGACCGGGAAGCGCCCCGAGGCGATCAGCGCGATGATCCGCGGCCAGATGGTGACGGGATAGCAGACGACGCCCTCGATCGTCATGTCCTTGAGCGCCCACACGGTCGGCTCGACGCGCGCGGCCCCCAGGTGCAGCCCGACCTGGACGACGATGCCTCGGCGCCGCACCGCATCGACGCAGGTGTCGAGCGCGCGCTCATTGCCGACACATTCGATGGCGACGTCCACCCCGACCCGATCCTCGGTGAGATCACGGATTTGCGCGAGGAGGTCGCCGTCGGCCGGGTCGAGGCAGCGAAGGCCGAGGTCGAGGCGCTCGATCGCGGTCCGCCGCGCCGCATTGGGTTCACTCACCACCACTTCGGCCGCCCCCGCGAGCCGGGCCGCCATGGCGGTCAACACGCCGATCGGGCCGCCACCCGCCACGAGCACGGTGTCGCCAGGCCTGACCCGGCCGCGCTCGACCGCGTAGATCGCGACCGCAGCGGGCTCGATCATGGCGCCCTGCGCGTCGTCGACCGTTTCAGGCAGCTTGATGGCGTTATAGTCGTTGACAACGGCACGGTCGGCCATGCCTCCCCACGCCCAGCTGAGCCCGATCGTGGCGTTACGGTCGCTGAGATGGCCGAGACCGCGGCGAGCGTAGAAATCGTCGGCCGGAAAGACCTGCGGCTGGATCGACACCCTATCGCCCGAGCGCAGATGGGCCACCGCCGCTCCGACCTCGACCACTTGGCCGGAAAATTCGTGGCCGAGAATCTGCGGCAGGCTGGCGCCGGTGAAGACGTGGGGAGCCGTCGGCACGATGAGGGGGCCGGCCGCATATTCGTGGAGGTCCGTGCCGCAGATGCCGCACAGCGCCGGCTTGACGACGACTTGGGCCGGCCCGATCGCTGCCGGTGCGGCCACCTCCTCGACCCGCACGTCTCCCCGTCCGTGAAACCGCAGGGCTTGCATCGCGCGCTCCCAGAATCGCGGGATGGACCGGCCATCCCGCGTCCGACCATCAGAAGTTGAACGTGTCGATATTGTCCTTGGTGAAGACCGTGGGCGGCCCCAGCAGGATGACGTCGTCGGACACGAACTTCATTTGACCGAGCCGGCCGGCGTCGATGGACCCCTTCTTGGGGTCGAGCGTGCCGTCGAGCTGGGCCTTGGAGATGTAGATCGCGCCATAGCCGAGATCGACCGGGTTCCAGAGCACCGCCTCGGTCACCGTCCCGGACTTGATGTAGGGACGGATGTTGCTGGGCACGCCGATGCCGGCGACCGGCACCTTGCCCTTCAGCCCGAGCTGGTCGACCGCCTCGGCCGCGCCGACCGCGGCGATGCCGTCGATGACGATCACGCCTCGCGTCGTCGGATTGGCCCGCAGATAGTTCAGCGTGACGTTCTTGGACTTCTCCAAGTCGGCGTCGCCGGTGAGTTCCGCCTTGATGTGCATGTCGGGATAGGTCTTGGCGGCGTAGCTCTTGATGGCGGTGCGCCAGTTGTTCATGTTGCTCGACGTGAAGGAATTGGTGACGAGCAGGAATTCGCCCTTGCCGCCGTCGGTCGCCCGCGCCATCATGTCGGCGATGGCCTGCCCCATGGCGCCGAAGTCGGACTGGTTGAGGAAGACCGTCCGGGCGCTGGCGTCGATGTCGCTGTCCCAGGTCGACACCTTGATGCCCTTCGACCCGGCGCGCTTGGCGGCGGGCGCGAGGGCCGTCGGGTCGCTCGCGCAGATCGACAGCGCGTCGACCTTCTGGCGGATCATCCTGTCGACGATGTTGGTCTGGGCGGTGACGTCCTGGTTCGCCGGGCCGTCGAACAGGAGGTCGAAGCCGCATTCCTTGCAGGCAGCCTCCGCGCCCTGCCGGATGGCGGTGAAATAGGGATCGCTCGTGTATTTCGGGATCATGCCGATCAGCGGGCGCTTGGCGTCCGCCAAAGCGAGGCCGGGCGCGCCCGCGAGCGCGAGGGCCGTGCCGCCGGCCAGTCCCTTGATGATGCTCCGGCGCGACGCGGACGTGTCGATGATGCTGCGGTGGGTCACTTCTTCCTCCAGGGTCGACATTTCTTGGCGCGGCGGCTCAGCCGCGGTTGCGCCCGACGTTCTCGTTGACGAGAACGCCGAGGACGAGCAGGGCACCCGTGATGAACAGCCCCCAGTCGCTGCTGATGCCCGCGAACTGGAGGCCGTCCTGCAGGTACGACAGGATCAGCAGGCCGAGGAGGGTGCCGGTAATGGTGCCGGAGCCGCCGGTGACCTTCGTGCCGCCGAGCACCACCGCCGCGATGACGGGCAGTTCGAGGCCGAGCGCCATGTTGGCGCGGGACGTGGAGATGCGCGACGTCTCGATGATGGACGCGAGCGCGGCGAGCAATCCCATCAGCCCATAAACCTTGAGCTTGAGGCGGCCCACGTCCACACCCGAAAACCGCACCGCCTGTTCGTTCTCGCCGAGGCCGTACACGCGGCGGCCGAACGGCGTTTTCTCGAGCGTCACGTAGGCCAGCACGCACAGGATGACGAAGACCGGAAGCTGGGCGGGCACGATCCCGCCGATGTAGGAGCCCCCAATCGCCGTGAACCAATCGGGATAGGCCGAAAAGGCGGCGGCGTTGGAGATCACGTAGGCGCCGCCGCGGAACAGGGCCATCGTGGCCAGCGTCACCACCAGAGGGTGCAGGCCGAGATAGGCGACGATCGCGCCGTTCAGCAGGCCGCAGCCGACCCCGGTGCCGAGGCCGAGCAGCATGGCGAGGGGAAGCGGCAGGCCGGCCTGATGGCTGAACCCGATCACGACCGAGACCAGGGCGAGGAGCGAGGCGACCGAGAGGTCGATCCCGACGGTGATGATCACGAAAGTCATGCCGAGCGCGAGCAGGCCGCTCTCGATGAAGACGCGCGAGGTGTCGAGCAGGCCGTCGAGTGTCAGCCAGCCCGGGACGAACATCCCCAGCGCGGCCATCTCGACCACGAAGAAGACGGCGAGCAGCACCGTGCGGCCGGAGACGGCGGCGGCCCGTTGCCTGAAGGACCGTGCGGCGGTGGCGGTCATGGCCGGCCCCGGACGGCGGTCACATCGATCAACTGGCCGGGGTGCTCGAGACCCTGCGCAGCAACCCGGACTCCCGGCGCATGATCGTCTCCGCATGGAACGTGGCCGATCTGCCCCAGATGGCGCTGTCGCCGTGCCATGCGCTGTTCCAGTTCTATGTGGCTGAGGGCAGGCTCTCCTGCCAGCTCTACCAGCGCAGTGCCGATCTGTTCCTCGGCGTCCCGTTCAATATCGGCAGTTACGCCCTGCTCACCCGGATGACCGCAGCCCAGGCCGGCCTGGAGCCGGGTGACTTCATCTGGGTCGGCGGCGACTGCCACATCTACGACAACCATGTGGAGCAGGTGACGCAGCAGC
>CAXTFP010000059.1:5835-10488 GCA_964243135.1 uncultured Lichenihabitans sp. | reverse complement strand
ACACGGGCTGGCCCACGCGCGCGCGCTGGAGGCCGTCCACCACGATGCTCTTCCCCGCCTGCAGCCCCGACAGCACCGAAACTTCGGGCGGCTGCGTTTGGCCGAGCTTGACGTCTTGGCGCAGCGCCTTGTCGTCGTCGCCCACGAGGTAGACGTAGCTGCCCGTCTGGTCGGTCAGCACTGCAGACTGGGGGATGGCCAGGAGGTCGACGGGCCGCGCGCCTTCGAGCAGCACGGTGACGAACTCGCCGTCCGTGAGCTCGCGCAGCCCGGTCTCGACACCCCCCTGCTTCAGCGGCGGATTGGGGATGGTGGCCCGCAGCGTGATCGAATCGGTGGTGGTCGACACGGTGTTGTCGATGAAGTCGAGCTTGCCGGTCTGCCCGTAGGTCTTGCCGTCGGGCAGCAGCACGCGGATCTTCACGGCGTCGAAGCCGCCGAGCGGCACGTAGCGGTCGCGCAGCTCCAGCACGGAGCGGACGGAGGCGGGAAACACGACGTACATCGGGTCCTGCCCCACCACGGTGGCGAGCGTGCCGCTCGACGGCGTCACGACGTTGCCGGCCGTGACGTTGGTGCGGCCGATCTTGCCGTCGATGGGCGAGGTGATGGTCGTGTAGCCGAGGTTGATCTGCGACGTCTTGAGCTGGGCCTGCGCGCTCAGGAGCTGGCCCTGGAGGTTGCCCTGGCCGGCCTTGGCGGCGTCCACCGTCGACTGCTGGCCCGCCGGGGTGTTCAGGAGCGTGCTGGCCCGCTGCAGCGTGACGTCGGCATTGGCGAGCTGCGCCTTGGTCTGCTCGACCACGCCCTGCTTGGCGTCGACATCGGCCTGGAACGGCGGCTGCTCCAGCCTGTAGAGCACCTGGCCCTTCCTGACCTCGTCGCCCTCCTTGAATACGTAGGAGTCGACGAAGGCGGTGACGCGCGCCACGAGGTCGACCCGCGCGACAGACTGGATGCGGCCGATGAAGCGGTCCGTCTCGGTGACGGGGTGCCTGGACACTTTCATCACGCCCACGGCGGGCGGCCCGCCCGGGGGCGCCTGCGCGGACGCCGGCGAGACGACGGGCGATGCGGCCGCCATCAGGAGTGCCAAGCCCAGACCCGATCGACGCATCGCCGCCTCATCCCATCCCGAGGCGGGCCGCCGCAGGCCCCTCGCGATCCGAACAGAACCGTTCAGTACGACTCCTAGCTTCGCGACCCGGCCGGAACAAGGCGGCCTGTGCGCTGCCGCACGATGCCGCGCTGCGGTGCGGCGAAGGCGCGGTCAGGACCAGAACGGATCCGCGTGGCGCAGCTTGCGCCAGCGCCGCCGCAGGTCGCGGTGGCTGCCGGCGCGCCGTCCCTCGTTCCAGGCGAGCAGCGCCTCGGCGGCCCCGGCCAGATCGGCGCGTCCCGCTGTCCGAAGCTCCTCGACCCGCTCGGCCGCGACGGCCGCGTCGTTGATGCGGCCCAGGTTCCCGAGCACGCGCTTGACGCTGCCCAGGTAGCGATCGACGGGACGGTGCGCGAAGAGCGAGGCCACGTCCTCGGACGCGTAGCGCAGCTTCTTCAGGCTCTTGCGCAGCCCGTGCAGGGCCTCGGCGTCGAGCGATTTCAGGTGGCGCCCGCGCTTCAGCGCCCTGTGCTCCAGCCTGTCCAGGAGGTCGGGCAGGAGGTCGGCGAGGCGGTCCGCGCCGTCCGTGCCCTCGCGCATCCAGCCCCCGTCGGCCGTCCACAGCGACAGGCCGAGGAGGAGGTCGGTCGGCAGCGGGCCGGCGACGGCCGCCGCCACGGCGGCATGAGCGTCGCGGTCGCGGTCGCGGGCGGCCTCGCGCAGGGCCCCGAGCGCGTCCGCGCCGAGGTCCCCCTCGGCTTCGGGCAGCGTTTCACCGAGGAACACGTCCCAGTCGCGCCCGGCGCCCAGCGTCCGGCCGAGGTCGCGCAGCACGCCGTCGAAGCGCGCCGCGGATGGCCGGTCGACGTGGGGCGCGAAGAGCACGAACAGCGTGCGCATCTTGCGGATGGCGGCGCGCAGCCGGTGGATGCCCTCGACGTCGCCGCGCCCGGCGCCCGCGAGGTCGGCCGCGAAGTCCCGCGACGCCGCCCCGAGCATCATCGGGAAAGCCTCGCGGATCGCGACCTCGCGCGGCAGGACGATGTCGGCGGCGTCGAGCCGGGGCGGCAGGGCGTCGGTCAGCAGGGCGTAGCCGCGCTCGCTCTTGGCCTCCGGGCCGATCCGCAGCGAGGCCCGGCGCGCGAGCTCGACGGCGAGGCGCAGCATCGGCCCGGCCGGGCCACCCTTGAGTTCGAGTTCGACCTCGCCGAGCGGGGTCTGCCGGTCGCCGGCCCGCACCTCACCCTCGTCGAGGGCGACCTCGACGGTGGTCTTGCCGTCGAGCGTCAGCGTGCGGATCGTGCGCTCGACGTCGGTCACGAAGACCGGCCCGACGCGGTCGAGGTCGGGCGCAACGGCCCGCAGCGCTGCGGGGTCGCGCGCCAGGGCCTCGGTGTCGAGGGTGTCGGAGGCGACGTCGCACTCCCACTCGCTCCGCGACGCGAAGTCGCCCGCCCCGTCGCGGCTCTTCACGGTCTGGACGTGGCGGCCCTCCGAGCGGCGAACCCGCAGGCTGACGCCGCGCCCCCGCAGGGCGAAGTCGGGCGTGTCGTAATATGTGGACAGGTTGCGGGTGCGCCGGGGCTCGACGGCGGCGAAGAGCGGATGGGCCTCGACGAGCGCGCGCGCTTCCGCGGGCAGGAGCAATTTGATCTCTGTTTCCATCGCGCTTCGACGATCCCCACTCCCTGTGCACCCGATCCTAATCCCCAGTTGCGGCCCTGGCCACACCCGCGTCGAGCAGCTCCCGCGGCCGGCGCGGCCCGCTCCGGCGGCCGATCTCGATCTCGCGCCCCTGCAGGCCGACGTAGTGGGTGAAGAAGGCCTCGATCTCGTCGAGGAGGTGGGGCCGCAGGTCGTCCAGCGTTTCGACGTGGCCCGAGGTGTGGGACTGCGCCGCGACCGCGAGCAGCCGGTCGTTGCCGATCCACGCCTCGCCCTCCCTTTGCCGCACCTCGATCACGCCGATCAGCCGGGCCGCGATGACGCAGCCGACGGGCGTCGGCGCGTCGAGGAACACCAGCACGTCGAAGGGATCGCCGTCCTCGCCCAACGTCGAGGGGATGAAGCCGAAGTCGAAGGGGAACACCGTGCCCTCGGGCAGCACGGCGATGAGCCGGAAGGCCGCGATGGAGTGGTCGTAGCCGTATTTGTTGGCGCTGCCCTTGGGCGTCTCGATCACCACCGTGACGCGGTCCGAGCCGTCGAAGGTGGGCAGGGCAGCGAGAGACTGGGAGGCTGGATGCATGACGGTTCCGTGACGGGCGCAGGTCAACGCGAGGTCGACCGTCGCGGTTCGCCGACCCCGATGAGCGTGATCCCTTCACCCGTCTCGGAGGACCCAAGCCGCTTGAGCCGACCGCGCCGAGCCCCTATCCAGGGGGAACGCTCCGTGACCGCCGCGCTTTCGCGGGCCAATACGAGGGATCGCGACCCATGTCCGGCAACCCCTTCTTCGAGACCTGGACCGCACCCTTCGCGGCCCCGCCCTTCGCCGAGATCGCGCCCGAACATTTCGGACCCGCCTTCGAGCGCGCCATGGCCGAGCACCGGGCCGAGATCGAGGCCATCAAGGCCGACCCCGCCGAGCCCGGCTTCGACAACGTGCTGGGCGCCCTGGAGCGCGCGGGCCGGACTCTCAAGCGCGTCGGCGGCGTGTTCTGGAACCTCGCGGGCGCCGACACCAACGACAGCCTGCAGGAGATCGAGCGCAACATGTCGCCGCTCCTTGCGCGCCACTGGCAGGCGATCGGGCTCGACCCGGCCCTCTTCGCGCGCGTCGACGCCCTCCAGGCCCGCCGCGACTCGCTCGACCTCAGCGCCGAGCAGCGCCGGGTTCTCGACCTCACCCACGCGAGTTTCGTGCGCGGCGGGGCGCGGCTCGGCGAGTCCGACAGGGCGCGGCTCGGCGAGATCGCCGAGCGGCTGGCCCGGCTCGGCACGGGCTTCGGCCAGAACGTGCTGCACGACGAGAAGGAGTTCCTGCTCGTGCTCGACGGCGAGGAGGATCTCGCCGGGCTGCCGCAGGTGCTGCGCGACGCCGCCGCCCAGGCGGCCGCCGAGCGCGGCCTGCCGGGCCGGTACGCCATCACGCTCGGCCGCTCGCTGATCGAGCCCTTCCTGCGCTTCTCCGCCCGCCGCGACCTGCGGGAGAAGGCGTTTCACGCCTTCTCGACGCGCGGCGAGCACGAGGGCGAGCACGACAACAGGCCTATCGTGGCCGAGATGGCACGGCTGCGCGCCGAGCGGGCCGCGCTGCTCGGCTTCCCGACCTATGCCCATCTCAAGCTCGACGACACGATGGCCAAGACGCCGGAGGCCGTGCGCGGGCTGCTGGACCAGGTGTGGGAGAAAGCCCGCGCCAAGGCCGCGAAGGACGAGGCGGCGCTGGAGGAGGTGGTGCGCGAGGAGGGGCACAACTTCGCCCTGGCACCCCACGACTGGCGCCACTACGCCGAGAAGGTGCGGCGCCGCGACTACGACCTCGACGAGGGCGAGATCAAGGCCTACCTCGTGCTGGAGGATATCGCGGCCGCGGCCTTCGACACGGCCAC
>CAXTFP010000059.1:0-5825 GCA_964243135.1 uncultured Lichenihabitans sp. | reverse complement strand
TTCGGCCTCACCTTCACGCCGCGCGACGACGTCCCGGTCTACCACGCGGACGTGCGGGCCTACGACGTGCGGGACCGCGACGGGCGCCACATGGCGCTGTTCTACGCGGACTATTTCGCGCGGCCCTCCAAGCGCTCCGGCGCCTGGAACAGCGGCTTCCGCGGCCAGAACAAGCTCGACGGCGACCAGCGGCCGATCGTCGTCAACGTCATGAACTTCGCAAAGGGCGGCGAGGGCGAGCCGACGCTGCTGTCGATGGACGACGCCCGCACGCTGTTCCACGAGTTCGGCCACGCGCTCCACTCCATGCTGACCGATGTCACCTATCCGTCGATCGCCGGCACGGGCGTGTCGCGCGATTTCGTCGAGTTCCCGTCCCAGCTCTACGAACACTGGCTGACGCGCCCCGAGGTGCTCAAGCGCTTCGCCCTGCACCACCGGACGCGCGAGCCGATGCCCGACGCCCTGATGGAGCGGCTGGAGGCGGCCCGCAACTTCGCGCAGGGCTTCTCGACCGTGGAATATTGCGCCTCGGCCATCGTCGACATGGCGTTTCATTCGCTCACCGCCGACGAGGCGAGGAGCGGCGTCGACCCCGCGCTGGTGGAGAGGGCCACGCTCGACGGGATCGGCATGCCGAAGGCGATCGTCATGCGCCACCGCACCCCGCACTTCGCCCACGTCTTCGCGGGCGACGGCTATTCGGCCGGCTACTATTCCTACCTGTGGTCCGAGATGCTGGACGCCGACGGCTTCGGGGCCTTCGAGGAGAACGGCGTCTTCGACCCCGACACGGCCGAGAAGCTGCGCGCGAACGTGCTGGCGGCCGGCAACCTGCGCCCGCCCGAGGAAGCCTACCTGGCGTTCCGCGGCCGCACGCCGAGCGTCGACACGCTGCTCGGGCGGCGCGGGCTGAACTGAACGGACGATGGCTTGGTCTCCCCAGCAGGATGCGGCGCTGAAGGCGGTGGCGGCTTGGCTGAAGCGCGGCGAGCCGCAGGTGTTCCGCCTGTTCGGCTACGCCGGCACCGGCAAGACCACGCTGGCCAAGCAGATCGCCGACGACGCCGACGGCGAGGTGGCCTTCGGGGCCTTCACGGGCAAGGCCGCGCTGGTGCTGAAGTCCAAGGGCTGCCGCGGCGCCTCCACGATCCACTCGATGATCTACCGCACGCAGGGCGACGAGGAGGAGGAGACGCCCTCCTTCGTGCTGAACCGCAAGGCCGCCGCCAACGACGCCGACCTCATCGTGATCGACGAATGCTCGATGGTGGACGAGGAACTCGGCCGCGACCTCCTGTCCTTCGGCAAGCCCGTGCTGGTGCTGGGCGACACGGCGCAGCTCCCCCCCGTGAAGGGCGGTGGTTTCTTCACCGACGCCGAGCCGGACGTGATGCTGACGGAGGTGCACCGGCAGGCCGCCGACAACCCCATCATCCGCCTGTCCATGGCGGTGCGGGAGGGCGGGCGGCTCCAACTCGGCACCTACGGCGAGAGCCGCGTCATCCGCCGCGCCGAGATCGAGGCCCCCGTGGTGATGCAGTCCGACCAGGTGCTGGTCGGCATCAACAAGACGCGCCGCGCCTACAACGGGCGCATGCGGACGCTGCTCGGCCATTCCGGCGACAAGCCCGAGGTGGGCGAGAAGCTCGTGTGCCTGCGCAACGACAAGAAGAAGGGTCTGCTGAACGGCGGCACCTGGATCGTCAGCGCCGTCCATGCGGACCGCGGTGCCAAATTCGCCCTCAGCGTCCGGCCCGAGGAGGAGGGGCGCCGCAAGCCCGTGCGGATCGGCGTGCTGCCGGCCTTCTTCGAGGGACGCGACGAGGAGATGCCCTTCGCGGCAAAGCGCGACTCCGACCAGTTCGACTTCGGCTATGCCCTCACGGTCCACAAGGCGCAGGGCTCGCAGTGGGACGACGTGGTGCTGTTCGACGAAAGCTTCGCCTTCCGCGAGCACGGCGCGCGCTGGCTCTACACGGGCCTGACGCGGGCCGCCAAGACCATCACGGTCGTGGTCTGACGCCGGCGGGCGCCGGCCGCGGCCGAAAAGTCACAACCCTGGGAAGGTTGCGCCCGGCCGCCCAAACGGGGCGAGAAGACGGCAGCTCTGCCTTGACCATTGAAGCCCTGTGCTGAAAGGATGGCACTGCCGTTCGAGAGGGGCTTCGGCTTCTGAAGGCACTTGGCTGTCCCGCCTCCATCGGATTCGAAAGCGAACGAGTGCAGCGTGATGTCGTTCAGCGCCTCGAAACCATGAAATGCGGCGATCGTCGGGCACGCCGGCCGGATCGTGCAACCAAAAGCTTGGCTGCACGTTTTCGGGACAAGCGAGCGTGAACCCAATCGCCCGACGCGTCGGGCGTGAGGCCAGCGAACGATACAAAGCGCGAAGCACTCAGAACAAGCACCCCCAGTCAGGAGACTAGACCATGACGTCCTTCAGCACCAAGGTTGCCCTGGCCCCCGTGGCCGCCTCCTTCGCCCTCGCCCTGGCCATGGCCGCCAGCGCTCCGGCTTCGGCCCAGAGCCAGCTCACCAACGGCGCCGAGGGCGAGCAGCCCAACACACTCGCCCAGAAGCCCCACAGCGTGAAGATGCGCCGTCCGCTGACGGTCCGTCGGGCCGCCTCGGCTCCCGTCGAGGCCGCCGCCGCTCCGGCCGCCGTCGCCAATCCGGTGTCGGGCGCGCTCGGCGTCGGCAGCACGGTCGTCGGCCTCCCCTTCCAGGTCCTCGGCGGCATCTTCCCGTCCGACACCGGCGTCCGCAAGGGCGGCGTGACCGCGGTCCGCTACGCCGGCACCGGCGAGAAGGCGGCCGAAATCGACGAGGGTTGGAGCCAGCCCGTCCCGGTCGACCACTCTGGACCGATCTTCGTCGTCGAGAATGGTGACCCGACCGTGTCGCCCTTCACCTTCATCGGCCGCCCGATCAGCGCCATCGGCACCCTCGCCCAGACGCCCTTCCGCATCCTCGGCGGCGGCCCCGTCCTCTGATCGGAGCCCATCGGGGGCGGCTCCGGCCGCCACCTTTCGGCTCCACCGCCCTGAACGCAGCAGATGCCGGTCCCTCGCGGGGCCGGCATTTCGCGTTGGGGCGGGGCTTGCGCGTCGATCGGCCATGGCGGATCATCCCCGCAAGATGTTTCAAGCCTGACCCGGATGCCCATATGAGGTATCGCTCATCCAACTCCACGGCGTTCGTCGGCCCGCGAGGCATTCGGCCGAGGCCGGGCCACCCGGGCGCATGTCGCCCGGCGAGACGCTCCCGATACCACGAGGGTCCAGATGCAGTATCGCCGCTTCTTCGATGACGCGCTCACGCGTTTGCGGGACGAACGGCGGTATCGGGTCTTCGCCGACCTCGAGCGCGACGCGGCGCGCTTCCCGCGGGCCACGTGGCACAGGGACGGCGACGCGGTCGACGTCCTGGTCTGGTGCTCCAACGACTACCTCGGCATGGGCCGCCATCCCGACGTGATCGCGGCCATGCGCGACGCGGCGGAGCGATACGGGGCCGGAGCCGGCGGCACGCGCAACATTTCGGGCAACAGCCATCCCGTCGTCGGGCTGGAGGCGGAACTCGCCGACCTCCACGGCAAGTCCGCCGCCCTGGCCTTCACCTCGGGCTGGATCTCCAACCTCGCCTCCATCTCGACCATCGCGGGCCTGCTGCCGGATGCCCTGATCCTGTCGGATGCCTGGAATCACAATTCCATGATCGAGGGCATCCGCCGCTCGGGCTGCGACAAGGTGGTGTTCCGTCACAACGACGTGGAGCACCTGGAGGACCTGCTGCGGGATGCCGGGCCGGACCGCGCCAAGCTGGTGGTCTTCGAGAGTCTCTATTCGATGGACGGCGACATCGCCCCCGTCGGCCGCATTACGGATCTCGCGCGGCGCTACAACGCCATGACCTACTGCGACGAGGTCCACGCCGTCGGTCTCTACGGGCCGCGCGGCGCTGGCATCGCCGAGCGGGACGGCGTGATGGCCGAGGTGGACGTCATCGAGGGCACGCTGGCCAAGGGCTTCGGCACGCTCGGCGGCTATATCGCGGGCGATTCGGCCGTGATCGACGCGGTGCGCTCCTACGCGCCTTCGTTCATCTTCACCACGGCGCTGCCGCCCGCGGTGGCGGCCGCCGCCACCGCCGCCGTGCGCCACCTCAAGCGGTCCGGCGGGGAGCGCGCCCGCCATCAGGCCAGCGTGGCCGAGACCAAGGCGTCCCTGCTCGCGGCCGGCATCCCGGTGATGGACAACCGCTCTCACATCGTGCCGGTCTTCGTCGGAGACGCGGAGCTGTGCAAGGCGGCCAGCGACATGCTGCTCGACGAGCACCGCATCTACATCCAGCCCATCAACTACCCGACCGTGGCGCGCGGCACCGAGCGGCTCCGCATCACCCCGACGCCGTTCCACGACGCCGCGCAGATCGCCGGGCTGACGGAGGCGTTGCGCCACGTGTGGCGCGCCCTCGACCTCCCGACGGCCTCCCGCTACGCCGCCATCGCGGCCGAGTGAGGCCGAAGGGCGAGTCCTTGGGCGGGTTGCGGGGAAACGTCCTTCGGGGCTCTGCCACCAAACCCGCGGAAGGCCGAGGGCTTTTTGGGGTCAGGCTCGCACTCCGCCGCCTATCGCGTGAGCCAGGCACCGATGCGGCGCGCGACCTCGACGATGTCCTCCGTCTTGCGCGCGTAGCAGATCCGCACGAAGCCCTCCCCGGCCGCCCCGAAGGCCGAACCCGGCGCCACGCCGACGCCCGCCTCGTCGATCAATCGAAGGGCCAGCGTACGGCTGTCGCTCATGCCGTCGAAGCCGCAGAACAGGTAGAAGGCGCCGTCGGGGATCGCGCAGCGGATGCGGCCGGTGCCGTGCAGCGCCTCGACGAGGAGGTCGCGGTTGTCGCGGGCGCGCCGGACCTGACCCGTGATGAAGTCGCCGCCGCCCAGGATGGCTGCAGCGGCGGCCCGCTGCGACGCCACCGGCACGCCCGAGGTGGAATATTGGACGAGGCTCTCGATCGAGGGCCCGAGCTCCGGCGGCGCTTCGAGCCAGCCCACCCGCCAGCCCGTCATGGCCCAGTTCTTCGACAGGGTCTGGGCGAAGAGCACGCGGTCGTCGGGCCGCATCACGTCGTGGAAGGACGCGGCGCGCGGGGCTCCTCCGCCGAGGTTGACATCCTCGCCGTAGGCGAAGCGGCCGTAGATCTCATCCGCCACGATCCATAGCCCATGCCGCCGCGCGAAGCCCAGCAGGGCTTCGAGCTCGTCCCGCGTCGCTGTCCAGCCGGTCGGGTTGGAGGGCGAGTTGATCACCATCGCCCGGGTGCGGGGCGTCACGGCGCTTTCGAGGTCCTCGACGGCGAGCCGCCAGCGGCCGCGGTCCCCCTCGCCCTCGAAGCGCATGGCGCAGTCGACCGGCGTGGCACCGGCCGCGACCAGCGCGCCGCCGAAGTTGGGCCAAGCGGGGGTCGGCACGAGCACCTCGTCGCCGGTGCCTGCAGTGAGAAGCACCGCGATCTGCAGCGCGTGCATGCCGCCCACCGTGACGAAGAAGCGTTCCGGCCCGAACGGCTGCGGATCGTCCGCGAAGGGGCGTCCGTAGAGGCCCGCCATGTAGCCCGCGATCGCCGCGCGCAGCTCAGGGATGCCGCTCTGGTAGGTGTAGAAGGTTTCCCCGGCCGTGAGCGACGCCGCGGCGGCGTCGCAGATGAAGCGCGGGGTCGGCAGGTCGCCCTCGCCGACCCAGAGCGGGATGAGCCCCGGCCGGTCGCGCCCGTAGTCGAAGACTTCGCTGATGCCGCTGTGGGGCATGGCCTTCACC
>CAXTFP010000058.1:0-10534 GCA_964243135.1 uncultured Lichenihabitans sp. | reverse complement strand
CTTCGACACCACGCCCTTCCCGTTCCACGGCTCCGCGCCGGGGCGCGGCACGCCCTTCATGGACGTGAACGACGACGGCCGGCTCGGCCATTCCTCGCTGCGCAACGGCGTGCTGTGGGAGGACCAGAGCTACAGCGAGCGCCGGGTGCTGCTCTCCATCCCGCGCGGCTTCGATCCCCGCCGCCCCGCGGCGCTCGTCGTGTTCCTGCACGGCAACGAGGCGCTCCTGGAGCGCGACGTGCGCGACCGGCAGGGCGTCGTGCGCCAACTCGCCGAATCGGGGATCAACGGCGTCCTGGTGGCGCCGCAGTTCGCCCGCGACGCCAAGGATTCGAGCGCCGGCCGCTTCTGGGAGCCGGGCGTCTTCGCGCAGTTCCTGAAGGAGGCTGGCCGGCACCTGGCCGCGCTCTACGGGGCGCCCGACTCCGCCTTCGTGTTCGACGACGCGCCCGTGATTCTGGTGGGCTACAGCGGCGGCTACCTGCCGGCCGCCGCGGCGCTGCATTACGGCGGGGCCGGGCGCCGGGTCCGCGGCGTGGTGCTGCTCGACGCGCTCTACGGCGAGGAGGACACCTTCGCGGGCTTCGTGGCTCATCGCGGCCCGGGGTTCTTCGTCAGCCTCTACGGCAAGTCGTCGCGCGCCGGCAACGAGGCGCTGCGCCGGCGGCTCCGGGCCGGGGGCGTGGCCATCACGGACGACAGCCTGAACCAGGTGATCCCGCCCGGCGGCGTGGTGTTCGTCGACGCGGGCGACGGCGTGGCGCACGGCGACTTCGTCACGGCGGCGCTCGGCGGCGACCCGCTGGCGGCCGTGCTGGCCCGCCTGCGCGGCTTCCCGCGCAACCCGGCGGCGGGCCTCGTGGCGAGCGAGTAGCCGCGGAACGGGGGCGCATCAAACATTTGTCGGTTGAAAACGTCGAATTTCCCGCCGAGACACGAGAGGTGCAGTTTCGACTTCCGGTCGAGGAGGTTAACAAAGGGTGAAGCCGTGAGGGCCGAACCCGCATGCTGCTCGACGATCTCGCCTCCGTCGCCCACGACTTCCGCCATCGGCCGGCGCGCCGCTTCGCGGAGGCGCTCCCGGACGCCATGGGCGGGCGCCCCGGCGCCGTGCGACCCGCCGCCGATGCCCTCCCGGCCGAGCTCGCCTTCCTGGCGGCCCAGGGGATCTCCGGGGAGGTGCTGGCGCGCGCGTCCCGCGCCGCCGAGGCGGCGGGCGTCACGGGCGAGGCGGCGCTCTTCGGCCTCGGCTTCGCGGACGACCTCTACTACCGCCTGCTCGCCCGCCACCTCGGGGTGCCTACCCTCGAACGCCCGCTGCCCCTGGCGCGCGGGGGCGTCGACCGCCGCGCCTGCTCGGCCGCCGGCTCCGCGCCCCTGACCCCGAACCCCGGCGATCTCGCCAGTGTCATGGCCCCGCGCGGGCTGGCCCTGCGCAGCCTCGTGGCCGACCACAGCTTCGCCGATCGGGGCCGTTACGGCTTCGCCGTCACCACGCCCCGGCGGCTCGACGCGCTGCTGCGCCGCCACGACGCCGCCGGCCTCTGCGAGGACGCCGCCTGCGGCCTGTCGCACTGGGACGCGGCGCTTTCGGCGCGCGGCGGCGCGACGCCCCGGCAGCTCCTGGCGGCCTTCGCCCTGCTCGTCGTGGCCGCCTTCGCCTTCGGGGCCGCGCCGGGCGCGGCCTGGCTCGCGCTGTCGGTGCTGCTGCTCGTGGTCTTCGCCGGGGCCGTGGCGCAGCGCCTCCTCGTCGTGGCCGCGAGCCTCCCGCCCGCGGCGCATCCGCCCGCGCCCGCGCCCGACGCGGACCTGCCGGTCTACACGCTGATCGTGCCGCTGTTCCGCGAGGCGCGCATCCTGCCCCAGCTCGTCCGCAACCTCGACGCGCTCGACTACCCGCCCGCCAAGCTCGACATCAAGATCATGCTGGAGGAGGGCGACCGGGCCACGCAGGAGGCCGCGGCCCGGCTCGGCCTGCCGGTCCGCTACGACGTCATCGTGCTGCCGGACGGCCATCCCCGCACCAAGCCCCGCGCCCTCAACGCCGCGCTGGAGGCCGCGCGCGGCGACCTCGTGGTGGTGTACGACGCCGAGGACCGGCCCGATCCCGGCCAGCTGCGGGCCGCGGCGGCGCGCTTCGCCGCGGGGCCGGGGAGCCTCGCCTGCCTCCAAGCGCGGCTCACGGTCGACCACGCGGACGAGTGCTGGATCGCCCGCATGTTCGCCTTCGACTATGCGGCGCTGTTCCATGTCGTGAAGCCGGGCCTGGCGGCGCTGGGCCTGCCGATCCCGCTCGGGGGGACGTCGAACCACTTCCGCGCCTCGGCGCTGCGCCTCGTCGGCGGCTGGGACGCCTGGAACGTCACCGAGGACATCGACCTCGGCTTCCGCCTCGCGCGCCTCGGCTTCGCGGTCGGCTCGCTCGACTCCGACACGTTCGAGGAGGCGCCGCTCACCCTGGCCCGCTGGATGCCGCAGCGCAGCCGCTGGCTGAAGGGCTGGATGGTCACGCTGCTGGTCCACGGCCGCCACCCGCGCCGCCTGTTCCGGGAGCTCGGGTGGCGCTGCGGCCTGTCGGTCGCGCTGTCCCTGTCCGGCACGGTGCTGAGCTGCCTCGCGGGGGCGCCGCTCCTGGGCGTGGTGCTGGTCGAGGCCTGCCGCGGCACGCTGTTCCGGCCGGAGACGCCGCTGTGGTGGCTGTCGGTCGCGGCCGCCGCGGTGCTCCTGGCGGGCGGGGCCGCGGCGGTCCTGTGGCCGGTGGTCGGCGGGCTCGGGCGCATGGGCCGCCGCGACCTCGCGCCCTGGATCGTGACCCTGCCGCTCTACCTCCTGCTCGTCTCGGTGGCGGCCTGGCGCGCCCTGTTCGAGCTGTGGCGCGACCCGCAGCGCTGGAACAAGACCGAGCACGGCGTGGCGAGGCGCAGGGCGGGCGGCGATCCCGCGGTGAGGAACGGAAGGCCCGTCGCGCGTTGACGGGGATCACAGATGCCGCCGAGGCCGGGACCATGCCGAAACCGCGTTCCGCTTCCCGAGATGCCCCTCTGCTAGACGCGGCGACCGAGGGCCGCAAGGCCGACAGGGCCGCGCCGGGCAAGGCACGGCGCGCGGAGCCCGCCGGCAGCACCGACCAGCTCGAACTGGAGTTCGTGCGCTTCGGCCCGCGCGACCGGGCGCTGGACCTGCGGGTCGATGTCGGCTCGGACACGATCTGGGCCACCCAGGCCCAGATGGCGGAGCTGTTCGGCGTCGGCGCCGCGACCGTGTCGAAGGAGCTCGCGACGCTCAAGGGCGAGCAGGGTCTCGGCGCCGTGCGCCCCGGGGGCGCCGGCACGGGCGAGCTGCACGACCTCGACACCATCCTGTGCGTCGGCTACCGCGTCAGCTCGGCCAAGGCCGCGGCCTTCCGGCGCTGGGCCGGGCAGACGCTGCGGGCCTCGGCGGTCGACGGCTTCGCGCTGAACGAGCCGCGCCTGCGCGACGACCTCGCCGCCTCCGACAAGCTGGCGACCCGGCTGCGCGCCCTGCGCGCCGAGGAGACCAACATCTACGAGACCGTGCGGGCCTTCTTCCGGCAGGCCGCCGAGGACCACGACGACGGCGCGCCCGCGGCGAAGCGGTTCTACGCCACGCTGCAGGACAAGTTCGTCTATGCCGTGACGGGCCGCACGCCCTCGGACGTCATCCTGGCGCGGGCCGACCACGACGCGCCCAACATGGGGCTGCAGCGGGTGGCGGGTGAGGCGCCCAGCGTCGACGAGGCCCGGATCGCCGCCAACTACCTCGACCGCGACGAGCTCTACGCGCTGCACGTCCTGTGCGAGCAGTTCCTGCTCTACGTCCAGGGTCAGGCCGCCCGGGGGCGGATCATGACGATGCGCGAGCTCGCCGCCCGGCTCGACGACCTGCTCCGCCTCGACGAATATCCGGTGCTGCCCGGCCACAAGGACGTCCACCGGGACCGCGCCGTGCGGCACGCGGGCGCCGAATATGCGCGCTTCGTCCTGCGCGAGCCCCCGCCGCGCCGCCTCGGCACCCGCTGATGGACGGGCTGACGCTGTTCGGCCTCGGGGCCGTCACGGCGATAGTCGTCACCTACGCGCTGAAAGCGCGCAGCCCCTCGTTCACGCTGCTCTTCGCGGGCACCTGCGGGTTCGGCTCCACCTACGGCTTCTTGCAGGGTGCCTGGCCCTTCGGGCTGGTCGAGGCGGTGTGGGCCGCCGTGGCCCTCGCCAAATGGCGCCATCGCGTCGCCGGTTGACCCCGTCGGAGTCGGTCTCCGGAGGGCTGGCCGCTCGGCGGGTTCGGGAGGCTCGCCGTCACCTGTCGAAGGCGGGGTTCGCGGCGATGTCGCCCTTCTGCGCCGGCACGATCTTCCACAGATTGAAGGTGCGCTCCGTCCAGCCGTGGGGATTGTAGCGCGGCGAGTTGTGGATCGCCGAATTGGTCACGTAGAGTGCTCCGTCCGGCCCTTCCGCGAAGGTGTCGGGCCAGACCAGGCGCGGATCGTGGACCAGCGGGCGGCGCTCCGTGGCGCCCGGCTCCTGGGTCTCGATGGCGTCACGCTGCACCGCCGAGAAGAAGAGCCGGCCGGTCTTGTCCTGCCACAGCCCGTCGTTGGGCTCGCTCGCCGACACGGTCTCGACCTTGGCCGTGACCTGGGCGGGCGTGAGGCTCGCGTCGGTCAGGGCCGCGGTGGCGATGCGGTACAGGGTCTTGCCCGTGAGGGGCTGGAAGTACAGGTACTCGCCCTTGGGATCGAGCGAGATCGAGTCGGCCGCGAACTCGACGCCGCGGCCGTCGGCGGTGCGGATCGCCTTGCCGCCGATCGTGACCTTCACGCTCTTGTCGACCTGGGTGGGGCCGTCGCCGTCGAGCAGCCGGCGGGCCTTGCCGCTCTCGGTGTCGAGCACCACCAGCGCGCCCTGAGCGCCGCTGTCCGTCATGTAGGCGGTGCGTCCGTCGGGCGACAGGCGCACGTCGTTGAGGTAGCTGCCCTGCGGGGCTACGTCGCCGCCGAAGGCGTAGGTGCGGATCACGCGGTCGGTCTTCAGGTCGATCTCGACCAGCTTGGGGCCGCCGGGCACGATGAAGCCCGTCGCCGGCGCCGCGGGATCCACGACCCACAGGTGGCCGCGGCCGTCGGCCGTCTCGGCCTGGACGCAGACGAAGTGGTCGCCCGGCGATCTGGGGTCGGCATTGCGATAGCCGTTCCAGTCCGCGTCGGGGTAGGGGCGCAGCTTGCCGTCCTTGGTGAGTTCGGCCAGCGACACGGGCACGTCCTCGAACCAGCGCGGGAAGTTGACGAAGATCCGGCCGTCTTCGCTGACCGCGACGCCCGTCACCTGATGATCGAAGGTCGCGATCCTTTCCAGCTTGGCGCCCGGCGCGCCCGCGGACGCCTTGGGGGCCTGGGCCGGCGGCGGCGCGGCCGAGGCCGCCGTCAGGGAAGCTGCGACGGCGGTGGCGCCCAGGAGGGAACGGAGCAGGCTTGAACGGGTCGCGATCGATCGGGGCATGTCGGTCTCAGCTTCGGGCGAGAGGCGACAGGCAACGTCAAACATCGGGTCGGCGTTCCGACCCGGAGAAGGCCGCCGCGGTCGATGGACCGTGGCGGCCGGACAGGGTCCGCGCGGGACGGTGCCGTCAGGCCGTGGCGACGATGCCCGCGGCGTTGGCGGAGGACGCGAGGCGCTGGGCGACGGCTTCGTCGTAGAGCGCCTGCTCGGCCGCCTTGTGGGCGAGCGAGAACCGGATCAGCCCCGCGCCCACGGCGCAGACGACGGCCGCGCAGCCGAGGATGAAGAAGCTCTGCTGCACGTTGCCGAGCCCGCGGGCCAGGAAGCCCGCGATGACGCCGCCGACGTTGCCGCCGGCCCCGACGATCCCGGCGACGCCGCCGAGCGCCTTGCGGTCGACGAAGAGCACGAGCGCGTAGAGCGACCCGCAGGCCATGTGGGTGAAGAGCCCGAACACGAGCAGGAACATGACCGCGAGCCCGACGGCCCCCGACTGCGAGAAGGCGACGAGGAAGACGCCTTCGAGCAGCAGCAGGCCGCACAGCAGCATCGTGCGGCCGTCGAGCCCCCGGGTGCGGGCTACGCGGTCCGAGATCAGGCCGCCCAGCGCGCGGGCGAAGAGCGCGAGCAGGCCGAAGGCCCCGACCGCATAGCCGGCGTCCACGACCGAGAGCTGGAAGCGGTTGACGAAATAGGTCACGGCGATGGAGTGGACGAAGAGCTCCACGCCGAAGGAGGCGCCGTATCCGGCGGCGAGCAGCCAGACCCGGTAGTTGCGGGCCGCCGTCCTCATGACGTCCCAGCCGCCCTTCTTGCCCGAATCCACCGTGACGCCCTGGCGGCGCATCGCGACGATGTTGCCGAGCGGCGTGTCCTGCGTGAAGGCCCAGTAGAGCACGGCCACGACGAGCATCAGCGCGCCCGGCAGGATCATGGCGTAGCGCCAGCTCATCGTTTGGCTGAGGCCGTAGGCCGCGATGCCGCTGGCGACGAGCGGCATCAGGCTCTGCGTGACGCCGCCGCCCGCGTTGCCCCAGCCGCCCACGGTGGCGTTCGCGGTGCCCACCACGTTGGGCGCGAACATCACGGAGGTGTGGTACTGGGTGATGACGAAGCTCGCGCCGATGATGCCGATCAGCAGCCGGAACACGAGGAACGAGGTGTAGTCCCAGGCGAAGGCGATGCCGAAGACCGGGATCGACCCCAGCGCGAGGAGCAGCGTGTAGGTGATGCGCGGCCCGTACTTGTCGCACATCGGGCCGATGGCCATGCGCGCCAGGATGGTGGCGAACACGCCCGCGATGGTGATGTTGTTCACCTGATCGCCAGTCATGCCGAGGTCGCCCTTGATGATCGGCATCAGGGGCGCGGTCGCGAACCAGGCGAAGAAGCAGACGAAGAACGCCAGCCAGGTGAGGTGGAAGGCGCGCATCTGCGGCGTCTTCAGGCTGAACAATTCGATGCGGGTGGCCTTACCGGTGGCCGTTCCAACTGCCATTTTGCGCTCCAGGGAGATCGATCCCGACCGTCGACGGAAGGGTGGAGGCACAGGATGCCCACGTCGGTGTGGGCACGACTCGGCGTGCGAGGCGAAAGTCGGCCGCGTCGATGCGGCCGGGAAGGTCCGAGCACGATCCGTGCCAAAGCGTCGGCGCGGCGCTTGCAGACGGTCCGGTCCCTCGATCGCGGCCCCCGAATGACATCGGTCTCCTTCTTCACCTCCGGCGGCCCCGGCGCGCCCGCGCTCCGGGCCGACCTCGAAGCCGTGGGCCTGCGGGTGACGGGCGCGCTGGCGTTGCGCACGATGGTGCAGGAGGTGATCCGCACCGCACCCGACGTGGTCGTCTGCTATGAAAGTCACCCCGACGATGCTCTCTTCGCAGTCACCGCGACGCTGCAGGAGACGGCGCCGCGGCCCTTCGTGCTGTTCACCGCCGACCCGGACGTGGAGAAGATCGAGCGCGCGGCGGCCTCGGGCGTGCACGCCTACGTGGTCGGCGGCTACGGGGCGCACCGGCTGCGCTCCGTGATCCACGTGGCGCAGGCGCGCTTCCGCCGCGAGCAGACCATGCGCGACGAGCTGTCCGACGTTCACAGCCGCTTCACGGAGCGCAAGCTCGTGGACCGGGCCAAGGGCATCCTGATGCGCGTCCGCAACGCGCCCGAGGAGGAAGCCTTCAAGGTGCTGCGCAGCGCCGCCATGCAGTCGAAGCAGCGGATCGGGCAGGTGGCCCAGCAGGTCATCGACGCGACCCGCTACGCCGACGCCGTCAACCGGGCCGGCCTGCTCCGCATGCTGTCTCAGCGCACCGTCAAGCTTTACGCGCTCGCCTGCGCCGGCGTGATGCCGGACGCCACGGCGGAACTCGCCCGCGACTCCGCCGCACAGGTAGAAGCCAACCTCGCCGTGCTGGGCCGCACCCTGTCCAAGGCGACCTTCGGCGACCTGCTCGACGGCGTGCTGGAAGCCTGGGCGGTCCTGAGAGCCGCGTCCCGGAGCAGGCCCGTCGTGGTGCATCTGCCGGAGGTGGACCGCCTGGCCGAGCGGCTGCTCGCGCAGGCCGAGGCGCTGACCCGGAACCTGGAGACCGCCGGCTTCACGGCGGCGCTGCGCATCGTCAACGTGTCGGGCCGCCAGCGCATGCTGTCGCAGCGCATCGCCAAGGGCGCGATCATGTCGACGCTGCTCGGGCCCGCGTCGGCCGCGGAGATCCGCCGGGCCGAGCGGGACTTCGAGGACGGGCTGGCCTTCCTCGAAGCGGCGCCCCTCAGCACGGGGGAGATTCAGGCGATGCTGGCGGCGGCGGCCGAGGAGTGGGGGGACTTCCGCCGCGCGGTCGAGCGCGCCGACACGGCCGGGGGCGAGATCGCGGCGCTGAGCGAGGCGCTGCTCGCCCGGTTCGGCCAGCTCACCGACCTCTACGAACAGGGCATCCAGTCGCTGATGGAGTGAGGCGGAGGGCTTCAGCCCCCCGTGACGCTCATGGCGCGGCCGACCCGGGGCTTGGCGGCGAGGCGGTCGGCGATGAAATCGTGGCCCTCGGGCTTGCGGGAGATGGCTTCCGCGATGGCGGCGTCCAGCACGGCGTCCGGATCGGCCGAACGCAGGGCGGCCCGCAGGTCGGCGGCGTCGTTCTGGCCGAGGCACATGTAGAGCGTGCCCGTGCAGGTGACGCGCACGCGGTTGCAGCTTTCGCAGAAATTGTGGGTCAGCGGCGTGATGAAGCCGACGCGCCCGCCCGTCTCGGCCACGCGCGCGTAGCGCGCCGGACCGCCGGTCGACACCGACAGGGGCTCGAGCGTGAAGCGCTCGCCCAGGCGCCCGCGCACCTCCTCCAGCGACAGGAACTGGTCGGCGCGGTCGCCGCCCTCCTCGCCGAGCGGCATCACCTCGATAAAGGTGATCTCCATGCCGCGGTCGTGCGCCCAGGCCACCATGTCGGACAGCTCGTCCTCGTTGACGCCCTTCAGCGCCACGGCGTTGAGCTTCACCTGCAGGCCCGCGCGCTGCGCCGCCGCTATGCCTTCCACCACGCGGCCGAAGTCGCCCCAGCGGGTGATGACGCCGAACTTCGCGGAGTCGAGCGTGTCCAGGGACACGTTGACCCGCCGCACGCCGCAGTCGGCGAGCTCGTCGGCGAAGCGCGCGAGCTGCGAGCCGTTGGTGGTCAGCGTCAGCTCGTGCAGCGCGCCGGAGGCGAGGTGGCGCGACAGGCCGCGGAACAGCCCCATGATGCCGCGCCGCACCAGCGGCTCGCCGCCGGTGATGCGCAGCTTGCGGGTACCGCGCGCGACGAAGGCCGTGCAGAGCCGGTCGAGCTCCTCCAGCGTCAGCAGGTCGCTCTTCGGCAGGAACTGCATCTGCTCGGACATGCAGTAGACGCAGCGGAAATCGCAGCGGTCCGTCACCGACACGCGCAGATAGGTGATGGCCCGCCCGAAGGGGTCCACCAGCGGCGCGCGTTCTGCGGCGGCGAAGCCTGAGGCGGGCAATTGCAGCATGACGACCATATAGGCGCCCGGCGCGCCGAACGGTAGCCGTGCCGGCCTTCGGGGCGTTCGGCCCGGGGCGCGCGTCGCGTCACGCGTCGGGCCCGAACCTCAGAGCCAGCAGGCGCGCGAGTGTGTCGCGCGTGCCGGGATCGGCGCGGCCGTCGACCCGCGCCGGGCGGAACCGCCGCTGGAAGGCCTCGACCACGATGCGGCCCGCCGCGTCGTCGCTCCTCCCGGCCGCGATCCCGTAGCCGTAGCGGGCGAGGCCGGCCTGGAAGGCCGCGAGCCCGGCACCACCGACGCCGTCCGCCTCGGCCGGGTCGTCCGAGGGCGGCACCCACAGGCCCACGCCCGCCTCGGCCAGGACGCGCCAGGGGAACAGCTCGCCGGGGTCGCGCTTGCGGCCGGGCGCGACGTCGGAATGGGCCAGGACGCGGTGGGGCGCGATGCCGTGCCGGCCCATGACGTCCCGGCACAGCGCGGCCACGGCCGCCACCTGCGGTTCGGGATAGGCCGGCAGGCCGAAGTCGTGGCCGCCGTTGACGATCTCGATCCCGACCGTGGCCGAGTTCAGGTCCGTCTCGCCGGCCCAGGAGGAGTGGCCGGCGTGCCAGGCGCGGCGCGCCTCGGGCACGAGCTGGACCACCCCGCCGTCCTCCTCGACGACGTAGTGGCAGGACACCTGCGAGGCCGGCTCGCAGAGCCGGGCCAGGGCGGAGGGCCCGTCCCGCATGCCGGTGTAGTGCAGCACGATGCCGTCGGGCCGGCCCGCCCCGAGCCGCTCGCCGTGGTTGGGCGAGGGCCGGAGCGCGGCCGCGAGCGCGCTGTCCGGCGCGAAGGCGGGCCGAGCCGTCACCCGCTCAATAATTGTCGGGCGGGACGTTGCGGTAGCCCGCGAGCTTGAGGCACACGCGCCCGCCGTAGCCGTCGTCGCCGTAGCGCGCGCAGGCGCGGGGCGGCGGCTCGTAGGCCTCGACGGGCGGCGGCCCGAAGCGCCGCGGCGTCGCGGCCGCCCCCAGCACGGC
>CAXTFP010000057.1:0-10551 GCA_964243135.1 uncultured Lichenihabitans sp. | reverse complement strand
TCGCCACCAGCGCCTTCGCTGTGACGACGGATCGGGACAACGTGGTGCGTCAGCCCGCTCACCGGCATCACGTCGCCCGCAACCACAATCCCAGCACGGTTTCGGACGTCCCCCAGGAATCGGCGGCGCCGGAGATCAAGCCGCAGAAGGACCCGGAATATTTCGGGCACGCTTCAGGCTCCGACGGGTCGATGTCGCAAGACTGAGTGCCGCGCCGGCGCCGCCGGCGACGATCTGATCCAGGTCCTCACCCAATCCGGCCGGCCCGACTTCGACAGGTTCCCTGCCCCTGGCCGCTAAAGCCGTCGAAGAACCGGGACCGGCCGGATCGTTGAGTGGCCTCGCTCGGACCGCCGGATCCATCGCCCTCCCGCGCTGGATCTCCCGTCACGCCGCGGTGGCCCTCCGCCGCAGCCGCTCCAGGAGCAGCGTCGCCGGGTGGGGCAGCGCCACGCCGCCGAACCGGGCCGCCTGGGACCGGCACGAGTAGCCTGTCGCGGCCGGCGGCGTCGCGCCCGCGACGTGCCGTGCCCAGCCCTCCGCGAAGATGGCGCGCGACAGATCGCGGTGTTCCGCCTCGTGCCCGTAGGTGCCGGCCATGCCGCAGCACCCGGCCTGGACGATCCGCAGCCCCAGCCCCAGCCGATCGAAGACGGCGACCCAGTCGCGCAGGGACGCGGCCGCGTTGGTGCGCTCCGTGCAGTGGGGCAGCAACTCGACCTCGCCGTCCCGCGCGTGGGCCGGGAGATCGTCCAGGCGTTCCGCCAGCCATTCTTGCGGCAGCCGCACCCGCGGCACGTCCGTCCCGGCCGCGGCGCGGTATTCCGAGCGGTAGGTCAGCGTCATCGAGGGGTCGACGCCGACCAGCGGCAGGCCGGAGCGCGCCAGGGCGGCGAGGTGGGCCGCGTTGCCCCGCGCGGCGCGCGCGAAGCGGCTCAGGAAGCCGTGGACGTGCAGCGCCTTGCCGTTGGGCCGGTAGGGCGCGACCCAGGGCTCGAAGCCGAGCAGCAGGAGGAGGTCGACGAGGTCGAGCACGACCCGCGTCTCGAAGAAGCTTGTGAAGGCGTCCTGCACCAGCACGACGCCGCGGGCGCGGCGCCCGGCGTCGAGCCCCGCCAGCGCGTCCGGCGTGGCAAAGGCGAGGCCGCGCGCGCCGAGTTCCGCACCGAGGTCGAGGCCCGAGAGGCGCGGCGCGTCCACGAAGCCGAGCGCCGCCGTCGCCCGGCGCACCGGCGGGCTCCCCACGACGGCATTGGCGAGCCGCGGAACCCGCGCCGCGACGGGTAGCGCCGCCTCCAGCCCCGCGATCAGGTAGTCGCGCGGGCCGCGGAGGTAGCGCCCGTGGTAGAGTTCGAGGAACTTGGCCCGGAAGGTCGGCACGTCGACCTTGATGGGGCATTGGCCCGCGCAGGCCTTGCAGGCGAGGCAGCCGTCGAGCGCCTCCTTCACCTCGTGGGAGAAATCGGCCTCGCCGCGCCGCGCGCGCCACGTGTTGCGGAGGCGGGACAGGGCGGCGCGCCAGCCGGCGGGGGCCCGCAGGGCGGGGTCGAGCGCGTCCACGCCCTCGGCGGCGAGCAGCCGCAGCCATTCGCGCATCAGGGCCGAGCGGCCCTTGGGCGAGTGGCGCCGCTCGCGCGTCGCCTTCCACGACGGGCACATGGCGTCGTCGACGTCGTAGTTGAAGCAGGCGCCGTTGCCGTTGCAGTGCAGCGCCTCGTCGTAGGCCGCGCGGACGGGCTCGGGCACTTGGCGGTCGAAGGAGCCCTTGAAGGGGACGCCGTCGATCCGCAGCAGGGGCGCGTCGGTCGCCGAGGCGATCTTGCCGGGGTTCAGCCGGTCGCCGGGGTCGAAGGCGCGCTTGATGTCGACGAGGCAGGGGTAGAGCGGGCCGAAGACCTGCGGCACGAATTCCGAGCGCATCCCCTTGCCGTGCTCGCCCCAGAGCAGGCCGCCGTAGCGCGCGGCGAGCGCGACCACCTCCTCGGTGACGTCGCGGATCAGCCGCTCCTGCGCGGGGTCCTTGAGGTCGAGCGACGGGCGGACGTGGAGCACGCCGGCGTCGACGTGGCCGAACATGCCGTAGCGCAGCCCCCGCCGGTCGAGCAGCCCGCGGAACTCCGCCACGAAGTCGGCCAAGCGCTCGGGCGGCACCGCCGCGTCCTCGACGAAGGGCACGGGGCGCGCGGCCCCCTGGACGTTGCCGAGGAGGCCCACGGCCTTCTTGCGCATGGCCCACAGGCTGTCGACCGCGGCCCCCCGCGCGACCGCGTGGCCGAGCCGCGCGCCCGCCGGCCCCGCGCCCTCGGCCAGCGCCGCGGTGAAGCGCGCCACCGCGCTCTCGACCGCCGCCGACCCATCGCCCACGAACTCGACGAGGTTGATGCCGCGCACCGGGGCGCCCTCCTCTTCGGGGAAGTACGCACCGACCTCGGTCCAGATATTGTCGCCCCGCGCGAGGTCGAGCACGGTCGAGTCGACCGTCTCGATCGAGGCCGCGCCGAAGCCCGCCAGAGCTCGCGCGTCGCGCAGGGCGGCGTCGAAGCTCCCGTAGCGCAGCGCCACGAGGGCCGAGGCGCGCGGCAGGGGCAGCACGCGCAGCTTCGCCTCGGCGATGAGGGCCAGCGTGCCCTCCGAGCCGCAGACCACGGCGTTGAGGTCGAAGCGGCCGTCGGCGTCGCGGATGTGGGCGAGGTCGTAGCCGGTGAGGCAGCGGTTGAGCTTGGGGAAGCGCTCGGCGATCAGGGCGGCGTGGTCGCGCCGGACGCGGTCGACGGTGCGGTGGATCTCGCCGACCCGGTCGGGGCGGGCCTGCAGGGCCGCGAGCTCGGCGTCGTCGAGCGGCTGCGAGCGCCACGGCGTGCCGTCCGACAGGACGAGGCCGAGTTCGAGCACGTGGTCGCGGGTCTTGCCGTAGAGGCAGGAGCCCTGGCCGCAGGCGTCGGTCGAGATCATGCCGCCGACCGTGGCGCGGTTCGAGGTCGACAGTTCGGGCGCGAAGAACAGGCCGTGGGGCTTCAGGGCGGCGTTGAGCTGGTCCTTGACGACCCCCGGTTCGACCCGCACCCAGCCGGCCGCCGCGTCGACCTCCAGGATGCGATCCATGTGCCGCGACAGGTCGAGGACCACGCCCGGGCCGAGCGACTGGCCGTTGGTGCCGGTGCCGCCGCCGCGCGGGCGCAGCGCCACCGTCTCGAACTCCCGCCGCGCCAGCAGGCGCATGACGAGGGCGAGGTCGGCGGCGGAGCGCGGGAACAGCGCGGCCTCGGGCGCGACCTGGTAGACCGAATTGTCGGTGGCCAGCACGGTGCGGTCCGCGGCCGTTGACGAGATGTCGCCCGCGAAGCCGCCGCGCCGCAGGGCTTCGGCGAAGGCCAGGACGGCGGGCGTGGCCTCGGGCAGGCCGTGCAGGCGCGGGATCATGGACGTCGGCTCGGGTCCGGAGGACGGGACGAGTCTCACATAGGCGAGGTGGGCCGGCTTTGCCGAGTCCCCGCGCGCCCGGGCATAGCGGCGCATCCCCCGCCGGGGATCGACCCCTCCGCTCCACCTCCACGAAGCCCATCGGCGCGTCGCCGCCGTTCATCGCGCCGTGGCGGATGCCGGCGGGTCGCGAACAGGCGTCGCCGGCGTCCACCGCCATGGAGCCGTCTGTCACCATGACGGTGAGCAGGGCATGCTTATGCCAACCGCTCGTGGCGCCGGGGACGAAGTCCCTGCGGGTGATCAGCATCCTGTCGTCGTCCGCCAGGACGGTCGGGACAGCGTGTGCGGCCCGAAGGCGCAGGACATGTGGCTTCAGGGACGGACCAGTCGCACCGCCCTTCGTCCGTGGGGTCCGGTTTCCCCTCTCACGGCGCTCGTCCTACCCCGGCCCATGGGCCTTGGCGAGGTCGTCGACCTCCCGCAGGGCCGGGAACAGGCGCGACCAGAGCAGCGCCACCGCCACGGTGCCGAGCCCGCCCAGCACCACTGCCGGCACGGTGCCGAACAGCCAGGCCGTCAGCCCCGACTCGAACTCGCCCAACTGGTTCGACGTGCCGACGAACATGGAGTTCACGGCCGACACCCGGCCCCGCATGCCGTCGGGCGTCTGGAGCTGCACCAGGGAGGAGCGCACCACCATGCTGAGCACGTCGCTGGCGCCGAGCACGGCCAGCGCCAGCAGCGACAGCGGAAAGGAGCGCGACAGGCCGAACGCCACGGTGGCGAAGCCGAACAGGCCCACGGCGAGGAACATCTTGACCCCGGCCCGGTGCGCCAGCGGGTGGCGCACCAGCACGAAAGAGGTGAGCAGCGCCCCGACGGCCGGCGCGGCCCGCAGCACGCCGAGCCCCACCGGCGTCGTGTGGAGGATGTCCTGCGCGTAGACCGGCAGCAGCGCCGTGGCGCCCCCGAGCAGCACCGCGAAAAGGTCGAGCGATATGGCGCCGAGCACGATCGAGTGGTCGCGGATGTAGGTGAAGCCCGACAGCAGCGAGGCCAGGCTCGGCGGCTCGCGCGGCGGGGGCGCCCGCTCCAGGCGCACGCCGCCGATCAGGAGGCTCGCCAGGGCGAAGACCGCGGCCACGGCCGCATAGGCCAGGGCGGGCCCGGCGATGTAGAGGGCGCCGCCCACCGCCGGCCCGAGGATGGTGGCGGTCTGCACGGAGGAGGCCGACAGCGCGAGCGCGCTGGGGAGCGACTCCGCCGGCACCACGCCCGGCAGCAGCGCCGACACGGTGGGGCTCTCGAAGGTGCGGGCCGCGCCGATGACCGCCACGGCCGCGAAGATGACGTGGGCGCCGAGCCAGCCCTCGGCGCTGCCGAGCGCCAGGGCCGCGGCCGCCATCGCTTCCACGGTCTGACAGACCCGGACGATCGTCCGACGGTCGTACTGATCCGCCACGTGCCCGGCCGGGATCGTCAGGACCAGCATGGGCAGGAACTGCATCAGCCCGATGAGGCCGAGCTCCAGCGTCGAGCCCGTGAGGGCGAAGATCTGCCAGCCCACGACGACGGCGATGATCTGGAAGCCCGCGGTCGACAGCGTCCGGGCGAGCCAGAAGCGCAGGAAGGCGGGCTGGCGTAGGGGCGGCGGGATCGCGGCCGGCGTGACGGGGGCGGGCAAGGGGCGGGGGTCCTCCGGGGTCGCCGTCCCTTATGCACGGGCCGGCCGCGGTGGCGAGCGCCGCGCCGCCCGCGAGGGGCGCTCAGCCCGCGGGCGGGACGCGCGGGAAGGCGCGGCTGAGGAAACGCGAGCCCGCGAGGCCGAAGCGCCAGGGCGCCTCGGCGTTGCGGGTGATGCCGATCCGCGGGCCGGCCACGATCGGAGGTGCCGCGGCGCGCTCCAGCAGCGCGAAGGGGCTGCTGTCGAGCGGCAGGCCGTCGTGGGCCGCGCTGATGCCCAGCGCCGCGCAAAGCCGGCCGGGCCCGCTGCAGAGGAGGCGGATGGCGTCGAGCCCGCGCCGGGCGCGCATCGCGTCGAGGCCCTGCGTGGGCTCCAGCGCCCGGATCAGCACCGCGCAGCCGGGCTCCTCCCCGCCCACGACGTTGAGGCACCAGTGCATGCCGTAGGACCGGTACACGTAGGCGCGGCCCGCGGGGCCGAACATGGCGCGGTTGCGCGGGGTCGGGCCGCGGAAGCTGTGCGACGCGGGATCGTCGCGGGCATAGGCCTCGGTCTCGACGACCACGCCGCCGACGCCGTCGAGGAGCAGCGTCGCGCCGATGAGGTCGCGGGCAAGGTCGACGACGGGGACGGGAAGGAAGTGAAGCGACTCGCGCGGCGTCACCGCGGGCTTTCGGGTTTCATCGTCCTGACGATATATCCGTCGAACAGCGGAACCGTGAAGGCGGTGTCGCCATGCGCCGGGCTGTAGATCATGCCCTTTCGGATGAGCGAACTGCGTAGAGGTGCCACGCTTTCGACGGTCGATCCCATGACGGCCGCGATATCCCCCGATCGGTGCGGACCGCTGCCGAGCGTGGCCATGGCCAACATGTAATCCTTCTCGCGCGGCGTGATCCGATCGAAACGCACACGGAAGAAGCTTTCATCGAGGCTTTGGACCGCCCTCGTCCCGGCGTTCAGTACATCTTGAGCCGTGATGGGTGAGGCTGCAGCACTGTTCCAAGTATGGTACCCCCATTCTTGGATGAAGTAAGGGTAGCCCTGCGTCAGGGAGATGATGAGATCGATGGCGTCGCGCTGGAACTCGACGCCTTCGCGCCGCGCCGGTTCGGTGAGCGCGAGGGCGGCATCGGACGCGGGCAGGGCGTCGACGCGCGGGTAGTCGAACAGTCGTTCCGCATAGGATTTCGATTTTCCCGCCAACCCTACGAGTTGTGGTAGGCCGGCCCCGATCAGCAGCAATGGCAGCTGCCTCTGCGAGACGCGGTGGATAGCCATGATGAGGGCGCTGAACTCGGCTTCCTTCACATACTGCAGTTCGTCAATGATGATCGCCACCGACTTGCCGCGCGCCTTGGCGGCTTCGCCGACAGCCTGAAATAGGTCGGGAAGATCCGCCTCGATATCCCCGCTGTCGGCGATGCCGGGGGATGGCTCGATCGTGAGGCCGAACTCGACATCCCCGACATTGACCTTCACGGCCCCGGCAAATGACCTCAGAACGCCGAGCCCGCGCTTCACAGCCTCATTGACCTTCTCCTTTGCGTCCAAGCGGATCAGGATCCTGCGCAGACACGGAATGAGGAGTTCGGGAAGCGATTTGTTCTCGGGCGTCTCGACGATGGCCGCGATGTAGCCGCTGCTCTCGGCCATCTCCTCGATCTTGTTCAGCAGCACCGTCTTTCCGACTCCGCGAAGCCCCACGATCATGAAGCTCTTGGCGTGTCGGCCCCGCTGGACCCTGGCAAGCGTCGTGCTGCTGCGAGTGAGAATGTCACCTCGTCCAGCGAGTTCGGGCGGTTGACTGCCCGCGCCGGGGGCAAAGGGATTGCTGATGGGATCCATAGGCAACTTATCGATCTTATCTCAGATCATCATAAGTTCGATAAGATCCGAAAGCTATGTCAAATCTCCATGGCCAGCGAGGCGAACCCTCACCGCGCCGACGGCATCTCCACCCTGTGCCGCGCCACCGGGATCATGGCCCGCACCCGCGCGACCCGCTCGGGCTCGATCCGGGCCGCCACCGTGCCGACGCCGTCGGAGGCCCGCGCCGTGACGTGGCCCCAGGGGTCCACCAGCATCGAGTGGCCGTAGGTGGTCCGCACCTGCCCGCCCTGGGTGAAGGTGCCGGTCTGGGCCGCGGCCGCGAGGTAGCATTCGGTCTCGATGGCGCGCGCCCGGCACAGCACCTCCCAGTGGTCCTTGCCGGTCTGCATCGTGAAGGCGGCCGGCATGGCGATCAGCGCCGCACCGCGGTCCATCAGCGCCTGGAACAGGAACGGGAAGCGGATGTCGTAGCAGATCGAACAGCCGACTGTGACGCCCTCGCAGTCGTAGGTGACGACCGCCTCGCCCGGCTTGAAGGAGGCGCTTTCCCGGTATTCCGTGCCGTCCGGCGCCGTGATGTCGAAGAGGTGGATCTTGCGGTAGCGCGCCGCCTCGCGCCCCTCGCGGTCGAACGCCACCGTCGTGTTGCCGATGCGGTCCTCGCCGGGCAGGCGCTCCAGCATGGAGCCCGCGTGGATGAAGACCCCGTGCCGCCGCGCGAGGTCCCGCATCGTGCGGTAGGCGAGGCCGTCCGGGAAGGGGTCGGCCGCGGCGAGCTTGGCCTCGCGCGTGCCGCCGAGGAAGTCGAAGCATTCGGGCAGCAGCACCCAGTCGGGCCGGTCCTCGGCCACGGCGCGCTCGACCAGCGCGGCCGCCTGCGCCACGTTGGCCGAGCGGTCGTCGCCCGAGTTCATCTGGATCAGCGCGATTCTCATGGCAGCCCCGGCACATCGACCTGTGCCATTCGAACACGCCGCCCCGCGGTCCGGCAAGTCCGAGGCCCGCTCCCGCGCCGTTTCGGCACGGATCCGGCCGGAAACCGCGGGCACGGCGATTGCGACCCCCGCGGCGACCCCGATCCCCGGCGGCACCGCCGCCCGGCGCGGGATCCGGCCATGACGTCCAGGGACACAGCCTTGCCGCGAACCGACATTCTCCCCACGCCGCTGCTCCGCCCCGCGCGGCACGGCCGGTCCCGCGCCGCCGGGCGGGGCAAGACCAGCACGGCCGTCACGCGCATCGGCTTTCTCGCCCTCGCGGCGGGGCTCGACGCCGCGACCGTCATGGGCGTCGCGGTCCTGGCCGGCGCCCTGCTGGGCCACGGCACGGGCGACCTCCACGACCTCGTGCTCGGCGCCACCTTGGCGATGCTGTTCGTCGTGCCGGGCGCCGTGCGGCACGATTACGCGATCACGCGCTACCTGACCCACAAGGGCCACACCAAGCGCTCGCTCACCCTGTGGGGCGTGGCCGTGACGTGTGCGCTGGCGCTGGCCTTCCTGACCAAGACCACCCACGACTTTTCCCGCGGGGCCGCACTGTGGCTGGCCGTGGGGGGCTACGCGGGGCTGCTGGGTGTGAGGGCCGGGCTGGTGCAGGTGATGACGAGCCGCGCCGCGGCGGGCCGGGTGGCGTCGCGCACCATCTTCCTTGTGGGCGACGAGGACCTGATCCGCGCCTTCTCGGAGCGCCACGCGCCCCACCTGCTGGGGCTGCGCATCGTCGGGGCCGCTGTGCTGCGCCCCGGCGACGCGGACCGGGCCGACGACCTCGCGCTGGCGGCCGCCTCGGCCCGCGTGCTGCGCCCCGACGACGTCTACGTCCTGGTGCCCTGGGGCGACCGCGCCCGGCTGGAAGCCTGCATCGACACGTTCATGGGCGTGCCGGCCGCCATCCACCTCCAGCCCGAGCGCTTCTTCGAGCAGTTCGATGACCTTCACGTCGTGCGCAACGGCACCGTGGCCTCGGTCCACCTCGTGCGCCGCCCCCTGTCGTCGAGCGAGGTGCTGGCCAAGCGCGCGGTGGACGTGGCGCTGGCCTCGGCCGCCCTGGTGGTGCTGGCCCCGCTCTTCGCGGCGGTGGCGCTCGCCATCCGGATCGAGGGCCGCGGCCCGGTGTTCTTCGCGCAGCGCCGCTACGGCTTCAACCAGGAGCCGTTCCGCATCTACAAGTTCCGCTCCATGCGGGCCCTCGAGGACGGCCGCGCCGTGCGGCAGGCCACGGCCGGCGACGGCCGCATCACGCGGGTCGGCCGCTTCATGCGCCGCACCAACATCGACGAGCTGCCCCAGCTCCTCAACGTCATCCGGGGCGACATGTCGCTCGTCGGCCCCCGGCCCCACGCCATGGCGCACGACCAGGCCTTCGAGCGCGACGTGGCGCTCTACGCCCGCCGCCACAACGTCCGGCCCGGCATCACCGGATGGGCCCAGGTGAACGGCTGGCGGGGCGAGACCGACACGCCCGAGAAGGTGCTGGGCCGCGTCGAGCACGACCTGTTCTACATCGACAACTGGTCGATGCTGCTCGACCTGTCGATCATGGTCCGCACGGTGCTGTCGCGGAAGGCCTACCGCAACGCGGGCTGACCCCCTCTCACCAGGCGAGGTCCGCGATGGCGGCCGCCGGGCGGAACGGGGACGCGCTGAGGAAGCGCTCCAGCGCCGCGGGGTCGAGCGTGCCGTCGCCGGGCCCCGTGTCGCCGCGGTGGATGCCGTCCGTGACGAAGAGCGCGTCGAGCCCTCGCCGCACGGCGCCCGCGATGTCGGTCCGCATGCCGTCGCCGACCGCCAGCACCCGCGCGGGATCGACGTCCCGGCCCCGCACCCGGGCCGCCAGCGACAGGGCGAGGTCGTAGATCGGCGCGTGCGGCTTGCCCGCATAGTGCACCGTGCCGCCGAGCGCCTCGTAGCGTTCCGCCAGGGCGCCGGCGCAGAAGATCAGCCGGTCGCCGACGTGCACCACGACGTCGGGGTTGGCGCAGATCATCTCCAGCCCGCGCTCCCGCATGGCCGCGTAGGTGGCGGTATAATGGTCGGGCGTCTCGGCCCCGTCGTCGAATAGGCCCGAGCAGATGACGTGGGCGGCCTCGTGCAGCTCGCCCAGGGCCGGCGCGCGGCCGGTCTTCAGCCGCACCTCCTCCATCAGGGCGCGGTCGCGCTCGGGGCCGATGTGGTGGAACGGCCCCTCGCCCCGGGCCGCGATCAGCGCCACCGTGCTGTCGCCGGAGGTGACGAGGTCGTCGTAGGCCGAGCGCGGCACGCCGAGCGCGTCGAGCTGCTCCCGGATCGGCCCGTTCGGCCGCGGCGCGTTGGTGATCAGCACCACCGTGCCGCCCCCCTCGCGGAAGCGCGTCAGGGCCTGGGCCGGCTTCGGGAAGGCGCGCCGCCCGTCGTGCAGCACGCCCCACACGTCCGACAGGATCACGTCGTAGCGGGACGCGACCTCGGACAGGCCGGACAGGATCGGTGTGGGGGAGGAGCTCATGCCACCGGTTGGCCCCGGCGCGCCGCCCCTGTCACGGCGACACCCTGCATGCCGCGACGCGCGCCCCTTCCGGCCGAGGAGCGCGGGTGCCCGTTGCGATGACGATCAGCGTCACGTTCCCGGTT
>CAXTFP010000056.1:0-10613 GCA_964243135.1 uncultured Lichenihabitans sp. | reverse complement strand
ACACGTAGATCGTGCCCGTGACGCCGTTGCCCGCGTCCTCGGGCGGCACCTCCGGGCCCGGGCGCGCGGGCGCGGGGCCCACCATGCCGGTGTAGCGGATCAACTCGGCGAAGGCGCCGGCCTCGGGGAAGCTGTCCGACAGCGGGGCGAGGCGCGGGTCGCCGTGCACCAGCACGAGGCCGAAGTAGCGCCGGATCAGGTCGAGCGTTTCGGCGCGGCGCTCGGGCGTCGTGTCCTGCAGGATGTCGCGCACCGAGCAGGCGATGAGGGGGCGGTGCGCGGCCGCGGCGGCGCGCTCCAGGAGCGGGATCAGCTCGAAGCGCATCTGCCGCCGCCCGAACGGGAAGGCCTCGACCAGCACGACCTCCGGCACGAAGTCGTCGAAGCAGCCGAGCAGGAGGTCGCGCCGTGCGGCCCGGTCTTCCGCGCCGAAGGGGGCGCCGTCGGGGTGGACCAGCGCCGAGAAGCCGCCGGCCCCGGCCCGCACCGGCGGCAGCGCGAAGACGTCGACGCCGTCCGGCAGCACGCCGGGCGGCAGCTCGCCGCCCACGACCAGCAGCACCTCGAAGGCGCCCGACAGCGCGGCCGCGATCCGCCCCGCGCGCACGAGGTGGCCGATGCCGAGCAGGTGCTGGACGTAGAAGAGGATCCGGGTCTGCATGGCGACACTACTCGGCGGCGGCCCGGTCGGTTGCCGACGCCGTCCCGTCGTCGCCGGGGCCGTCACGGAACAGGCGGGCCAGCCTGTCGAGGCTCGTGGCCGAGTCGAAGTGGCGCGCGACGCGCTTCCGCCCGGCCCGGCCCAGGGCGCGGCGCCCGTCCGGGTCGCGCAGGAGCTCCGCCAGGGCCTCGGCCAGCGCGGCGGGGTCGTCGGGCGCCACCAGCCGGCCGTTGATCCCGTCCTCGATCAGCTCCGGCACGCCGCCGACCTCCGTCGACAGGCAGGCGAGCCCCTGGCTCTGCGCCTCGACCAGCACGTTGGGCAGCCCGTCGCGGTCGCCGTCGCCCGCCACCCGGCAGGGCAGGACGAAGAGGTCGGCGTCGCGATACTGCGCCAGCACGTCCGCCTGATCGAGCGCGCCGAGCCAGCGGATGCGCCCGCCGAGCCCTCCGGCCTCCGCCCGGGCCTTGAGGTCGGGGAGCGCCGGCCCGCCGCCGACGTGGACGAGGCGCCAGTGGAGGTCGGCGGGCAGCCGGGCCAGGGCCGCCACCAGCAGGTCGAATCCCTTCTTCTCGACGGCCCGGCCGACGGCCAGCAGGCGCACGGGGTCGTCGGGATCGGCGCCGTCGCGCCGGAGGCGCAACAGGGGCAGGGGCGCGAAGCGGTCGAGCGCGAGGCCATGGTAGTTCAGGAGCACGGGCCGCCCCGCCGGGGCGAGCGCCGCGAGCCGGGCGTGGCCGGCCCGCGTGCAGGTCACGGTCCAGAGCGCGTCGGCGAGCTTGGCCGCGAGGTCCCAGTCGGGCGAGGTCCAGATGTCTTTGGCGTGGGCCGAGCAGGACCAGGTCAGGCCGGTGAGCGCGGCCGCGTAGGACGCGACGCTCCCGGGCGTGTGGATGAAGTGAGCGTGGAGGCGCTCCGCGCCGGGCGGCAGCTCGTCGGCCAGCACTAGCGCCTGGCCGAAGCGCCGGACGCGGTTGCGGCTCGGGTCGTGCCGGAGGTCGCGCAGGAAGCGCCGCCGCGCTGCCCCATAGCCCGGCCCGCGCCGCACCCGCCACCAGGCGCCGAGCACGCGCAGCGGCGCGTCGTGGAGGTATTCGGGCAGGTAGGACACCGGTGCTCGCACCTCGGCGTGGACCGGGTGGCGCCGGTCGTCGGTCGGGCGGCGCAGCGCCACGATGCGGATGTCGAAGCCGCGGCGCTCCAGGCCGAGGATCTCCTCGGCGATGAAGGTTTCGGACAGGCGCGGGTAGCCCTTCAGCACGAAGACGAGCGGCTTCAACCCCCGTGTCCGCCCCGGCGCGCCGCGAGGACCGGCCGCGCCGCCCGTCGCGCCATGATGCCGCCCACGAGCTCGGCGATGCGGTCGAGTCCGCTGAGGTCCGGCGCGTAGGCGGCCCGCGACGGGACGGGGCGGTGGCGCAGGGCCCGCAGGGCTCCCGCCAGCCGGGCGGGGTCGGCGGCCCCCTCGGGCAGGATGACGTCCACGAGGCCCAGCGCCGCGGCGCGCCGCCCCCGGATCAACTGCTCCTCGCGGGGGCGGACGCGGGGCACGATCAGGGCCCGCTTGTCGAGCGACAGGATCTCGCAGAACGTGTTGTAGCCGCCCATCGCGACGACGCCGGCGGCGCTTTCCATCAGGATCTCGGGGCGGTTGTCGAAGTCGACGAGGTGGATCGCCGGATGGGAGGCCGCGCGGCGGCGGATGTCGTCGCGCTCCTCGGCCCCCATGAAGGGCCCGAGCACCATGACCACGGGCCAGTCGAGCTCGGGATCGTGGTCGTGGGCCGCGATGACCTGGTGCATCAGCTCGGCCCCGTCGCCGCCTCCGCCCACCACCACGAGCAGGGCCTCGGGCGGCAGGGTCGGCGGGCTCCAAGAGGCCGGCTGGCTCGGCACCTCGCGCCTGAGGAAGCCCGTCCAGTCGAGCCGGGCCCGCAGGGCCGGGGGCGCGTCGATGCCGTCGAGGGGGTCGTGGAAGTCGCGCGGCCCGTAGACCCAGACGGCGTCGTAGAGCGCCTCCATCTTGGCCAGCACGCCCGAGCGCGCCCATTCGGCGGCCAGCAGGGCGGGGGAGTCCATCACGTCGCGCAGCCCCAGCACCAGCGTGGTGCCCTGTCCCTTCAGCCAGCGCAGCGTGGATTCGAGCTCGCCGCGCAGGCCGAGCGGCTCCTTGTCGACGATGAGAATGTCGGGGCGGAAGTTCTCGGCCGTGCTCTGGATGATGGAGCGGCGCAGCGCCAGCGTGTCCTGCAGGTCGGTGTGCTGGGCGAGGGGCGTGTATTCGCCGTTGTAGAGCTTGATGACGCTGGGGATCTTGAGGAAGTCGACGCGGGTGCGGAACTCGAAGGCGCCGGCAATGGACGAGCCCGACACGATGAGCACCTGCAGGCCCTTGTAATGCTCCACGAGGGAATGGGCGATGGCGCGGCAGCGGCGCAGGTGGCCGAGGCCGAAGGTGTCGTGGCTGTACATGAGGATGCGGGCATGCCGGAGGCGGTCCACCGAGTGAAGCATCCGCGCGTTCCGTCCCACCCTTCGAGCCCATGGGGAGGCCCACTCTCTCGAACTGGCGTGCCTGCGCCGAAGCACGGGCGGACCGTGCCGCCGGCCGCGCGGCGTCGAGTCGCGGCACGATAGCGGGCGGCGGCCGGGCTGGCTAGGCACCGCCTTCGGTGGAAGTCCGGGCATCGCCGCGACGGAGGATGGAACGCAGGCATCACCGCGTCCGTTAGAACGCCTCGGGGATCGAGGCCGCCTGGGGGCCGCTCGGCCGCGCAGCCTGGGAGGGCCATGAGCCGCCTCGATTCCTTCATCCGCCGCATGTCGGCGCAGCGCGACATCCTCGATGACCTCGCGGGCCGGCTCGACGGCACGCCGGGGTGGATCCTCGAATTCGGGCTCGGCAGCGGGCGCACCTACGACCACCTGCGCCAGCGCTTCCCCGGCCGGCGCATCGTTGTGTTCGAGGACGTGGTGCTGCAGGGCGCCATGCCGCGCCCCGCGCCGGACGACTTCGTGGTGGGTGACATCCGCGACACCGCGGAGGGCTGGCCCGACGCCTGCGCGGCGCTGATCCACGCTGACATCGAGACCGGCCACGCGGCCGGCGACGCCGAACTCCTGCGATGGCTGCCGCCCCTGGTCGCCCGCCTGCTCGCGCCGGGCGGCTTCGCGGCGAGCGGCTGCGCCCTGCCGCATCCGGCGCTCGCCCTGCAAGCCCTGCCGCCGGGCATCGCGGCCGACCGCTACCACGTGCTGCGGCGCGCCTGAACTCAGGCCCGGGCGAGCTCGCACGGGTGTCCGGCGATGCGCCGCGACGGAAGCGGAGCGGCCGATCGGTCACGGACGCGCAAGCCGTGATGGGCTGGCGCGTGACACCGATCAGTTATATAGAAATATAACTTTCGTCGGGAGATCGCCCATGCACGTCACGCACCTCAGAAAGGTCGGGGGTTCAGTCATGTTGGCCGTCCCGCCCGCTCTGCTCGACCTCCTCGACCTCGGCGCAGGCGCCGCCGTGGCGCTCGCGGTCGAGGACGGGCGGCTCATCGTGTCGGGCCGGCCGCGCGCGCGCCACGCCCTCACCGACCTCCTGGCCCAGTGCGATCCGTCGGCCGAGGTTTCCGGCCAGGACCGGGACTGGACGGGTGCGGGCGCGGTCGGCGATGAACTGCTGTGATGGAGCAGGGCGACATCTACGCGGTCGGGCTCGACCCCACCCGCGGCCACGAGCAGCAGGGCCACCGCCCCGTCCTCTTGGTGTCGGCCACGGCCTTCAATCGCGTGACGCGGCTGCCGGTCGTGGTGCCGATCACGAGCGGCCGGAGCTTCGCCCGCACGGCGGGTTTCGCCGTGCCGCTGTCGGGGGCCGGCCTCAGGACCACGGGGGTCGTCCGCTGCGACCAGCCGCGGGCGCTCGACCTCGCGGCGCGCGGCGCCCGCCGCGTCGAGCGCGTCCCGGACGCGGTGCTGGACGACGTGCTGGCGAGGCTGGCGGCCATCTTCGAGTGATGGCGCGGCGGGCCTCGCCCTTGACCCCGTCGGCCCCGCGGCGCAAGTCCGCCGCAGCCGTCGGTGAAGCCGAGCGGCCGGAGGGCGCCATGGCGTTCAGGTCGATCTACACCCACGGGTTCCTGCGCGTCGCGGCCTGCACGATCGAGACCGCCATCGCGGACCCCGCCCGCAACGCGGCCGCCATCCTGGCGGCGGCGCAAACCTGTCACGACCGGGGCGTCGGCGTCGCGGTCTTCCCCGAACTCTCCCTGTCGGGCTACGCGCTCGACGACCTGTTCCTGCAGGACGCGCTGCTCGACGCCGTCGAGGACGCCATCCTGGCGCTCGCCGAGGGCACGCGCGACCTCCTGCCCGTGCTGGTGGTGGGGGCGCCGCTGCGCCACCGCCACCGGATCTACAACGCCGCCATGGTGATCCACCGCGGCGCGGTGCTGGGCGCCGTGCCGAAGAGCTTCCCCCCGAACTACCGCGAGTTCTACGAGAAGCGCCACTTCGCCCTCGGCGCCGGCGTGCGGGGCGAAGCGGTCCGGATCGGCGGCGCCGCGGTGCCCTTCGGCACCGACCTCCTCTTCGCGGCCGAGGACGTGCCGGGCTTCACGCTCGGGATCGAGATCTGCGAGGACATGTGGGTGCCCTCGCCCCCCTCGGGGGCGCTGGCCATGGCGGGCGCGACCGTGCTGGCCAACCTCAGCGGCAGCCCCATCACGGTCGGCCGGGCGCGGAGCCGCGACCTCCTGTGCCAGGCGAGTTCGGCGCGCTGCCTCGCGGCCTACGTCTACGCGGCCGCGGGCGCGGGCGAATCCACCACGGATCTCAGCTGGGACGGCCAGACCGTCGTCTACGAGAATGCCGTTCTGCTGGCCGCGGGGCAGCGCTTCGCTGCGGGCGGGCAGGTGACGGTGGCGGACGTCGACCTCGACCTCCTGCGCCAGGAGCGGCTCTCCACCGGCTCCTTCGACGACAACGCCCGCGCCGAGGCGGGGCCGGCCTTCCGCACCGTGCCGTTCCGCCTCGACCCGCCGGACCGCGACATCGGCTTCGCGCGGCCGGTCGAGCGCTTCCCCTTCGTACCGGCCGACCGCGCGCGCCTCGCCCAGGACTGCTACGAGGCCTACAACATCCAGGTCGCCGGGCTGAAGCAGCGGCTCTCGGCCATCGGCGTGAAGCGCATCACCATCGGCGTCTCGGGCGGGCTCGATTCCACCCACGCCCTGATCGTGGCCGCCAAGGCCTTCGACCTCCTCGGCCTGCCGCGCACCGCCATCCTGGCCTATACGATGCCGGGCTTCGCCACCGGGGACGACACCAGGGCCAACGCCCACCGGCTGATGGCCGCGCTCGGCGTCACGGCCCACGAGCTCGACATCCGCCCGGCCGCGACCCAGATGCTGCGCGACCTGAAGCACCCCTACGCCGAGGGCCGGCCCGACTACGACGTGACCTTCGAGAACGTGCAGGCCGGCCTGCGGACCGACTACCTGTTCCGCCTCGCCAACCACCAGGGCGCCATCGTGCTCGGCACCGGCGACCTGTCGGAGCTGGCGCTCGGCTGGTGCACCTACGGCGTCGGCGACCAGATGAGTCACTACAACGTCAACGCCGGGATCCCCAAGACGCTGATCCAGCATCTGATCCGTTGGGTGATCGCGTCCGGCCAGTTCGACCGCGACGCCAACGCCACCCTGGCGTCGATCCTCGACACGGAGATCTCGCCCGAGCTCGTGCCGGTCGAGGCGGGGTCGAAGCCGCAGAGCACGGAGGAGCGCGTCGGCCCCTACGAGCTGCAGGACTTCAACCTGTTCTACACGCTGCGCCACGGCTTCAAGCCGTCGAAGATCGCCTTCCTGAGCCTGATGGCCTGGGGCGACGCCGCGCACGGCGCCTGGCCCGAGGGCTTCCCGGAGGAGCGGCGGCGCAGCTACGACCTCGCGCACATCCGGCGCTGGCTGCACGTCTTCCTGCACCGCTTTTTCGGCTTCAGCCAGTTCAAGCGCTCCGCCATGCCCAACGGCCCCAAGGTGTCGGCCGGCGGCTCGCTGTCGCCGCGCGGCGACTGGCGGGCGCCCTCCGACGGCAATGCCCGGATCTGGCTGGAGGAGCTGGAGCGCAACGTGCCGGAGGGGTGAGCCGATCCTCGAAGCTGTCGAGGGATCAGCAACCATTCCTAAGCTGTATCTTGGAGGCGCGGCGAGGGAGAAGGCACTGCGATCACGAGCACGGCGTCGGTGAAGGCCTTCGCCCATTCGGGATCGCGCTCGATGTCCGACAGGTCGCGACGAGCTGGGACCGCGACGTTATCGTCCGCGGCCACCTCCAGCCAGAGGCCGAGGGCCTCATCGGCCATGACGAACAGGTCTTCGAGGGTGTCAGCCGCGGAAAAACAGCCGGGGGCATCGGGGAACGTGATGCCGTAAGCGCTGTCCCCGTGTTGATGCACCACGCCGATATAGGGCTTCATCGTATCGCCCTTCGCTCGGCGGCTAGCGTTGACACACATCGCCGACGCTGGGCGTTGGCGCCCTTCTCCAGAGGGGAGAAGGTAGCGCGCAGCGCCGGATGAGGGGGATCGACCACCTGTGGGATCCCCCCTGCCGGGCACCTTCTCCCGCAAGCGGGAGAAGAGCATCATCCGCGGGTGCCGATATGAGTGTCAGTTCTCGACGCTGGAACGGCGAAAGAGAGTGGGGGTCGAACCCACCAAGAACCGGCTCGCGGCCCTTCCCGGATTTGAAGTCCGGACGTCCCACCGGGGAGCGTTTCTCCTCCACGCGGCGGGGCCCGGGGGCCGCGCCGTCATCCGGCCTATTCGGCGGCGTTCTGCCGGCCGACGCCGAAGCGGTTGACGATGTAGTCGTCGACGAGCTGCTTGAACTCGGCCGCGATGTTGGTGCCGCGCAGCGTCATGGCCTTCTGGCCGTCGATGAAGACGGGCGCCGCCGGGGTTTCGCCGGTGCCGGGCAGCGAGATGCCGATGTCGGCGTGCTTGGACTCGCCCGGCCCGTTGACGATGCAGCCCATCACGGCGACGTTGAGGGTCTCGACGCCCGGGAACTTGGTTTTCCAGTTCGGCATCTCGACGTGGATGTAGGTCTGGATGTCGCGGGCGAGTTCCTGGAACACGGTGGAGGTGGTGCGGCCGCAGCCCGGGCAGGCCGCCACCAGCGGCACGAAGGTGCGGAACCCCATGGTCTGCAGGATCTCCTGCGCGACCTTGACCTCGACGGTCCGGTCGCCGCCGGGCTCGGGGGTCAGCGACACGCGGATCGTGTCGCCGATGCCGTCCTGCAGCAGGATGCCGAGCGCCGCCGACGACGCCACGATGCCCTTGGACCCCATGCCGGCCTCGGTCAGGCCGAGGTGGATCGCGTAGTTTGAGCGCGCCGCCAGCGTCCGGTAGACCGCGATCAGGTCCTGCACGGCCGATACCTTTGCCGACAGGATGATGCGGTCGCGCGGCAGCCCGATCTCCTCGGCGCGCTCGGCCGAGTAGAGCGCCGAGCGTACCATGGCCTCGCGGGTCACGGCGCGGGCCTCGACCGGCCTGGCCGAGCGGGCGTTCTCGTCCATCAGCGCGGTCAGCATCTCCTGGTCGAGCGAGCCCCAGTTGGCGCCGATCCGCACCGCCTTGCCGTAGCGGATGGCGGTCTCGACGATGGCGCCGAACTGCCGGTCCTTCTTGTCCTTGAACCCGACGTTGCCGGGGTTGATGCGGTATTTGGCCAGCGCCTCGGCGCAGGCCGGATGGTCGGCCAGGAGCTTGTGGCCGATGTAGTGGAAGTCGCCGACGAGCGGCACGTCGACGCCCATCCGGTCGAGGCGCTCGCGGATGCGGGGCACGGCCGCGGCGGCCTCGTCCCGGTCCACCGTGATGCGGACCATCTCGGATCCGGCGCGGGCCAGGGCCGCCACCTGCCGCACGGTGCCGTCGATGTCGGCCGTGTCGGTGTTGGTCATGGACTGGACGACGACCGGGGCGCCGCCCCCCACCACCACATTGCCGACCTTGACCGCGACCGTTCGGCGCCGCTGGCCGGGCCCGGCCCGCTCGTCCGGGATGGTCGTGGGTGCCTCGAGCATGGGAGGCGCGTCTCCGCTGGTCGTCATGCCGTTCTCATGTCGGGTAACGGTGACGAGGTCAAGACGATCGCGGTCGCGGAACAGGCTCGGCGGTCTGCCGGCCGGGCCTGAAATATGACTGAAGCTTGAATTCGGCGCTTCGACCATGAACAACGATCGCTCGGCCGGCAGAGCTGCAGAATAAGGCGGGCCTGCGGCGTCCCGCTTCACCCGTTTGGGTGAGATGCGATGAAAATATCGCCGCCCCGGGTCCACTTCGCGCCGAAATCGCTGTATGAGGAGCCCATGGAGCGACGGCATCCCGTGCCGCGGTTCCTCGTCCGACAGACGGACCCGACGCCATGCACCCGACAGAGCCGAAGCCGCTGGGCGACTTCTTCAAGGAGGGGATGGAGGCTCGCCAGAACGGCGGGACCCTCCGCGACAACCCTTATAGCGCGGGCAGCGACAAGCGGCGCGAGTGGACCGCCGGCTTCTGCGCCACCGTCGAGAAGGAGGACGAGGACGACCTCGGGCTCCAATCCGACGACGGCCCGCCGCCGGGCGAGCGGGATTGAAAGACGAGGCCGCTCCGCCGCCGTCAGCCCTTATCGGCCTTGGCCCGGTCGATCGCCTCCTGGATCAGCACCTTCGCCTCGGCGGCGTCCACCCACTTGACGATCTTGACCCACTTGCCGGGTTCGAGGTCCTTGTAGTGGGCGAAGAAGTGCTCGATCTGCTCCAGCGTGATCTGCGGCAGGTCCGTATAGTTCAGCACCTTCTCGTAGCGGCGCGTGAGCTTCGTCACCGGCACGGCGATGATCTTCTCGTCCCCGCCCGACTCGTCCTCCATCACCAGCGCGCCGACGGGGCGGCAGGCCATCATGGCGCCCGGCACGATCTCGCGCGTGTTGGCCACGATCACGTCGCAGGGGTCGCCGTCGTCCGACAGCGTGTGGGGGATGAAGCCGTAGTTGCCCGGGTAGCGCATCGCCGTGTGGAGGAAGCGGTCGACCTTCAGGATGCCGGCCTCCTTGTCCATCTCGTACTTGATGGGCTCGCCGCCGATCGGCACTTCGATGATGACGTTGACTTCGTCGGGCGGGTTCTTGCCGATCGCGATGGCGTCGATGTTCACGGGGCGTCCTCCGGACTCGTGACGGGTCCGGCGCTGGTCCGCGCCGGCTGCCGCCCGGTTCTGTCAAACTGACGCCCGTCAGGCAACAGGCGGCGCGGCGCCATCCATCGGCAGAGTCAATCGAAGCCGAAGGCGATGCGGCCGCGCATGTCCTGCCCGAACCGCTCCTCGGCCCGCCGCACGATGCGGCCGCCGAGCCGGAGGTAGAAGGAGGTGGCGCGCTCGTTGTCCGCCAGGGCCCAGACGAGGCAGGTGCCATAGCCGTGCTCGGCCAGGTCCTTGCGGGCGGCCTGGAACAGGCGTCGCCCGAACCCCATGCCCTGGAACTGGGGCGCGAGGTAGAGCTCGAAGATTTCGCCCCGGTAGGGCAGGGCCGGCACGCGGTTACGGCCGTAGCTCGTGTAGCCGCCGATGCAGTCGTCGAAGTCGAGGACCGACAGGCGACTGCCGTTTCGGATAGCCTTCAGCCACCAGGCGGGGCCCCGCCGGGCGACCATCTTGTCGAGTTCGCGGCCCGGGATGATGCCGCGATAGGCGTCGAGCCAAGCCGCGTCGTGGACGCCGGCGATGGCTTCCGCATCGCCCGTCCGTGCCCCCCGGATCGTGATCGCAATTTCGACCATGACCCGGATGTTAGGGCGGGGTGCTGAGATCGCGCAAGAGGCGGGGGCGGGCCCGGCGCGGCTATTTCAGCGCGGCCGTTGGGCGCGGCGGTCGTCCTCGCGGCGCGGCCGGGCCGCTCCC